>NZ_JBSFMS010000051.1:0-47040 GCF_053599675.1 Streptomyces sp. NPDC000880
CCGGGGTGGTGTCCGTGGTGTGGGCTTTGCCCTAATACACTTTGGGGGGGGGGGGGGCGCACCTTACCCCCCCGGTGCCCCCCGCCCCTCGTGGTGTCGCGGTGCGGCTCGCCCCTACCAGCCCTGTTGCTACTGCCAGTTGGGGTCCACGTCCTGGCCCTGGCGGTTCTGGGCGGCCGAGTGGGACCAGCCGGGTTGCTGTCGGCCCTGCCACTGCTGCTCAACCAGCGACTGCTGCTGGGCCTGCCACTGCTGCTCGACCGGCGACTGCCGCTGGGCCTGCCACTGCTGCTGCTCGGCCCCCGGCCAGCGGGGGACCTGCTCCTGGCCATAACCGGGGTGCTGGACCTGCTGCGGATACGACTCGGCACTGTGCTGCGGGCCGGGCTGCGACGGAACCCCCCACGACACTCGCTGCTGCGGAGCACTGTCCTGATCCTGGAGCTCGCCGACGCTGTGCTGGCCGTACTGCGCGTACTGCTCGCGAACAGCGGTCGCCCGGGGAGGAGCCGTCCGCGCCAGGGCCAGGCCTTCGAGGCGCATCATCTCCAGTGTCGACGTGACCTCCAAGGAGGAGTACGGATCCTCCTCCTCCCAGACCGTCGAGACCTCTTCCTCGTCCCCCTTCGCGGAAACCTCGACGCCACCCTGCCGGGTGCCCCAACTGCCTTTGCTCAGAGTGAGCAGGGCGTAGAACCGCAGCGGTGTCAGCAGGGTCAGCTGGATCACGCCATAGAGCGGAGCAAGTGTGAACATGCCGAACCGCTTGACGAAGCCCATGCCCCGTCGGGGGAAGTCGAGGTACCGCACGTTGCGGAGGTACCCCATGAGGATCATAAAGACGATGTAGTCGCCGATGTGGTTGAGGAACTGGGTCGGGTGGAGGATGGGCATGACGACCAGCGAGTAGAACATCGCCGAGCCGAAGACCAGCCACAGCATCAGTTCCATGGTGGTCAGCCAGAAGGCCGGCCGGAACTTCTTCTGGTGTCTGAAGGCCCACAGGGACTCACGGAAGAACGACTTGTTCCAGCGGACCTGCTGGCGCAGGAAGTGCGGCAGTTTCTCCGGCACAGCCGTGTAGCCGACGGCGGTCTCCTGGAAGACCACGTGTCCTTCTATGAGGCAGTAGTTGGTCATCCGGCGGTCGTCGCCGAATACGGCCGGCTTGCCCAGGAACTGCTGGTTGAGAAAGTCCGGGAGGTACTTGCGGACCAGCGATCCCCGGTAGGCGGAGAGCGCGCCGCAGCAGCAGAGCACGGACTTCAGACGCGAGTACGCGGCCCGCTCGAAGAGGAAGGAATTGCCGTACCGCAGGTCCTGCAGGCGCGTGAAGATGTTGCTGTCGTGGTTGAGCGCCAGCACCATGCCCGTGGAGGCCATGACGCGCTCATCGGCCAGCGGAAGGAGCAGCTCACGGACCGTGTCCCGGGAGAGCACCGTGTCCGAGTCCACGCAGAGGAAGATGTCCGAGTACGGCGCCGCCTCGAACCCCAGGGCGAGCGCCTCGCGCTTCCCCTTGTTCTCGGGCTGCACGCTGACCATGTACTTCACGCCGCGGGCCTCGAACTCGCGTCGCATCTTCTTCGCCACCTTGATGCCCGCAGGGTCGGCACTGGCGTCGTCGATGATGTGGATCTCGTTGGGAAGCCGGCTCTGAGCGAGGAGACTGCGCAGTCCCTGCTCGAACGTCACCGGGTCCTCGTTGTAGATCGGGATGACCGCGGTGACCCACGACTGCCCGAGGTACTCCAGCTCCTCCCGTCCCACCTTGGCAGGACGGTAGAAGAGCGCCATGAACATCTTGGCGGCCAGGAGGCCCATGGCACCGATCGAGTACAGGTGCAGTGAGCTGGCGTCGAGCTGGGTGACGATCACCGCGGCAATGGCCGCGAAGAAGAAGTACGAGACCTTCAGGTGCCTTCGCTTCCGGTGCGTCTGGCGTCCGCCGGACTCAACGGCTCCGGCTATGTACGTACCCGGAGCGCTCACAGCTTGACCACACGGGGGTGATCGGCAGTCTTGCCCCGGGTGTCGAAGAGCACCTGGGCACGGTCGGCGAGCAGGCCCAGGTCAATCTCCCGGTGGGGCTGCAGCAGGATGGTGAGGTCCGCGGACGCGGCCGCGGCCAGGTAGTCGTCCACCCGCTCGACCGCCACTCCGCCGACCGTCCAGTCGGCGACTCGGGGATCGAAGTAGACGAGTTCGGCACCTCGGGCGAAGAGGTTCTCGGCCACCGCCAGGGCCGGGCTCTCCCGCTGATCGGAGATGTCGGGTTTGTAGGTGACCCCGAGCAGCAGGATCCGGGAGCCCCTGACCGCCTTGCCCTGGTCGTTGAGAAGGTCGGCCGCCCGGTTGACCACATGCATGGGCATGCGCTGGTTGATCTCCTGGGCCAGCTCCACGAAGCGGAACGGGATGCCGAGCGAGCGGACCTTGTACGAGAGGTAGTTGGGGTCGATGGGTATGCAGTGGCCGCCCACACCGGGGCCGGGGTAGAAGGGGGCGAACCCGAACGGCTTGGTGGAGGCGCAGCGGATCGCATCCCACAGGTCGACACCGATCTCGCGGCAGAACATCGACATCTCGTTGACGAGAGCGATGTTCACATGGCGGTAGGTGTTCTCCAGCAGCTTGGCCATCTCGGCCTCGCGCGTGCCCTTCGCCTCCACCACGTGCCCCACGAAACGCTCGTAGAGACCGCGTGCGGCCTTGGTGCAGTCCGGCGTGATTCCGCCGACCACCTTGGGCGTGTTCTCCAGGCCGAAGGTGGGATTGCCCGGGTCGATGCGCTCCGGGGAGAAGGCCAAGTGGAAGTCCTCGCCAACCCGCAGACCGCCGGCCTCGAGCCTGGGTCGCACCACTTCGTCGGTGGTGCCGGGGTACGTCGTCGACTCCAGCACGACGAGGGTGCCCGGGGCCAGGTGAGCCGCGATGTCGTCGACCGCGGCATGCACCGCGCCGAGGTCGGGGGCCCCGTGCCCGGTGAGAGGCGTCGGGACACAGATGACGACCGCGGCGGCGTCGGCGATGGCACCAGGCCGGTCGACCGCCTCGAAGCCCTGCTCGAGCATGGCGCGGACCTCGGCGTCGGTGATGTCGTCGACGTGCGAGCCGCCGGCGTTCAGACCGTCGACAACCCGTCGGCTGCGATCGAGACCGACCACTTTCAGCCCCGCCGCCGCTGCAGATCGGGCCAGGGGCAGCCCTACATAGCCGAGTCCGACAACAACAAGATCCACTGTGGCGGTTCTGCCCACCGAATCATCCCCAACCCGTTTCGCCCGCCACAGCCACGTGCAGGCGTTACATCCGTCACCAAAATCGAACAAGAGGTGAGGATGTTAACAGGATCATCCACACTTCAACTACATCTCCCTGGATGCCCCTTCTCACTAGGAGGGGCATACAACCCTTCGTCCCCCTCATGTGTCTCCGTCCCAGCCATCCCACCTCCCATCCGCCCCCGTGCGGGATACACCGATCGCGAACCGGAGCGCCATGAGCCACGCCCGCCTCCCCGCCGGCGACCATCAGCCGGGCAGTCACCAGCGCGAGCGGCCCCGGACGCGCGGCCGGAAGATACGCCGCGGCCTCCTTCTGGGGCTGCTGGTGGTGGTGCTCGTCGGCAGCGGGGCGGCCTGGTGGCTGTACGACGGGCTCGACTCCAACCTCAAGGACAGCGCGGTCGACCTGGACAAGGCACTGGGCGACAGCAAGAACCGGCCTCAGCGGAAGGCCGGGGCCGGGGACGCCATGAACCTGCTCGTGCTCGGCTCGGACTCGCGAGCCGGGGACAATGCCGCGCTCGACGGGGGCAAGGTGAGCGGGGCTCGGTCCGACACCACGCTTCTCGTGCACATAGCCAAGGGACGGGCCGAGGCGGTCGCGGTGAGCATCCCGCGCGACACACTCGTCACCCGCCCGGAGTGCACCGATTCCGACGGCACGGTGGTGCCCGCCAAGAAGCGGGTGATGTTCAACTCCGTCTATGCGCAGGCCGGTCCGGCCTGCACGGTGAAGACCGTGGAGGAGATGAGCGATGTCCGCATCGACAACCTCATCGAGCTGGACTTCGCCGGCTTCAAGGAGATCGTCGACGCGATCGGCGGCGTGACCGTCACCCTCGACAAGCCGATCACGTCCGGGCTCGAGCTCGGTGTCGGGACGCATCGCCTGAACGGCGAGGAGTCGCTGAAGTTCGTACGGACCCGGCACGGTTACGGGGACGGCAGCGACCTCGGGCGCATCGAACTCCAGCAGAGGTTTCTGACGGCCCTGGTGTCCGAGATCAGGAAGCAGGACCTGCTGGGCAGCCCGGCGAAGACGTACAAGATCGCGGATGCCGCGACCGCCGCTCTCACCACCGACTCGGAACTGGCGTCCCTGACTGCCCTCGCCGACTTCGGCCGCAGCCTGCGGGGAATCTCCCCCGAGAAGATGGAGACGATCATGCTCCCGGTGGAGTACGACACCGCCGACCCCAACCGCGTGGTCGCGGCCGAGCCGCAGGCGACGACGCTGTGGAAGTCCTTGCGCGATGACGGGGCCATCCCCGAGTCGGCGAAGAAGTCACCGGCGACCGGCGGCACGTCCTCCTGAGTCCTCCTCCGCACGGCCGGGCGGCAAGGGACACGCGTTGTTCTTCCGTCCCGCACCCGGCCCCGGCACCCGCGTTCGGAGGTTTCCCTTGTGCGATCGCCCTGTGTCCGGAGAACCACACCTTTACAGATAGGCTCACCGAAAGATCCACCCTTATGCAGTACTCATCCGAATGCAGTGCTCATTCGGTGATCTTCCCCATTAGTGCCGCCCAAGTACCCTGCGGAGGAGCTTCCGTGGCGACTGCCCGCCGTAAACCCCGTCGTCGCGTGTGGCCGGCGATCAAGCTGCTGCTCCTCGTGGGCGCGGTCGCCGTCGGCGCAACGGCGCTCTATCCCATGTGGCATGCGGCGAATCCAGAGCCCTCTGAGCTCACCGTCCGGTACAGGGCCGACACCCCGGCCACAGCCGAGTTGGCCAAGCCGTGGCTGGAAGTCTTCAACACGTCGAAGAAGACGGTGCCCCTGAGCGATGTGACTCTCCGGTACTACTTCACTGCGGACGGAACCCCCTCGTACGCCTTCAACTGCGTCCAGGCCGCTGTGGGCTGCTCGAACATCGCTGGAACCATCGCCGCGTTGGACGATCCCACCTCCACCGCCGACCACTACCTCGAGATCAGCTTCACCGCGGACGCGGGCACCCTGGCACCCGATGCGAACAGCCGGGGCATCGAGTTGCAGCTCTACCGCGTCGATCACAAGACACTGAAGCAGTCGAACGACCGCTCGTTCGATGGCGCCAAGACCAGCTACCAGCAGTCGAAACTGGTGACGGCGTACAAGCGAGGCGTGCTCGTCTGGGGGGAGGAACCGAGCGGCCGCACCACCACTACGCCGCAGGCCTCCGCCGCGCCCCGCCCGAAGCTGACCACCCCGTCCGGGGTCATCTTCGACAACTTCAACTATCGCGAGCCCAAGGACCCCGCACTCTTCAAGCACGGCTGGCTGGTCCGCACCAGCGAGGGCGGCCCGGGAATCGACGGCACTTGGTCGGCCGAGGGCATCAGCTTCCCGTCCGAGCCGGACGCTCTGGACGGCCAGGTGCTTCAGCTGCGAGCCAGCACGGACGGCACCGTGGCCGGCACGAAGCAGTCCGCCCTGGGAACCGTGAAGGCGAAGTTCCGCACGGGAACCTACGCCTCCCGGATCCACTTCAGCGACAAGCCCACGACCGGCAGCAACGGGGACCACGTCAATCAGACCTTCTTCACGATCGGTGGCCGCGGCTCGAACTACAGCGAGCTCGACAACGAGTACATGCCGAACGGAGGATGGGGCGCGCCCGGGCCCAAACTCGACACCACGAGCTGGCACGATGCCGATAAGGGAGACCGCGTCACCAGCAAGCTCGAGGAGAGCCTCCATGGATGGCACACCATGGTGATCACGGTTGAGGATGATGCGGTCACCTACCGTGTCGACGGTCGGAAGCTGTTCAGTAACGGCGAAAAGTACTCCCCGCGTGCGGACATGAGAGTGAACTTCAACACCTGGTTCGTGGACCTTCCGTTCGAGGGCCACCGCACATGGGACATGAAGGTCGACTGGCTGTACTACAACGCCAACGAGACCCTGTCCCTGGAGGATGTGCATGCGGCGGTGAAGGGCTTCAGCGACAGCGGCAGGAACTACTTCGACACTGTGCCCGCCTCCTGAACCGGGCTGCCCCAACCGACCGGGACACGAAGACCCAGGTCAGAACTGCTCTGACCTGGGTCTTGGTCGGCGCTGCCGGTAGCAAGGAGGACGCGCCCGTCGGCAAAGCGGTTCCGCCGCTACCGCGTTTTCGCCACCAGGGTCGGCGTTAGCGAAGATGGTCGGCGTTCATGACGAGCTTGCGCCGTCCAGGAACCTTGACATCATCGGTTTTTGGCAGCAGCCACAGCGGATTACCGAATCCCAGCAGGACGCCCTCGGAATCGTATGCCTCAAGGCGGAGATACCGGCCGCCGTGCTGTTCGAGACGGAACGGCAGCGGTCCCTCCGCGAAGGCTTCAGCCGGGAAGGGGTGCTTCTCGATCGAGGGGGTTGTTGCCCCCGACCGGTCGCACACGCCGAGGACGACCTGAACCGTCGCGCCGGCGGGGAGGTTCTCCGCGAAGATCTCGACGGGAATGGTCTCCGCGGTGGTCTCCATGACCCTTCCCATCGCGCGGCGGCCGCCGACGGTCAGGTCGAACTGCCCGGTGGGCCACAACCGCTGGTGGTGCCACCACGCCTGCCCAGCCCCCAGCGCCGAAATGATGTCCGGTGCTGTCTTCGACTCCGACCACACCGACGTGAGATACAGGTGGGACATGTCGGGCCAGTTCCGCCCGGCGTGATCGTCAATCTGGCTCGTCGAGGTGAGGAAGATCGCGTTGCGAGCCGCGACGTCGAACAGGTTGATCCGGTCCTTCGTCACCGTGAAGCCGCCGGTTGCGTCGGCGGTCTCCATCAGGTCGGTTCCCAGCGCCCGGCTCGCGACGAGTTCGGCGGGGTTGATGGGCGGGTGGTTGTACTGGACCAGCGCTCCACGCTCGTGGTACCAGCGCACCATCGCCTGAGCCGCTTCCACCGAGCCGATGAGGCTGGGGGCCTTGCCCCTGTCCGGGTACGGATACAGCTCGAAATTCTCCATGTAGACGTTCAGGTGCCGCACCATCGACACCTCGGCACTCAGCAGTTGCGTCACGTTCGGGTACCGCTTGGCCAGGCGTTTCATCAGCTGGCGCTGGGTCCGCACTGGCCAGTTCAGCATGTCGCGGGTACGGGTGATACGCAGGTGGTCGAACACCCCTTGCGCGGTGGCGTTGTTGCGAGCGCGCACTCCGAAGCGCAAGCGGGCGAGCCCCGAGTCCTCGGCCACGAGGTCCGGCCAGAACGCCCGGATGTCGTCGAGCGGGCGCATCTCCAACGTCTGCCAGTCTCCGGTTGCCGGAGCCGTGATGACGCCGGTCAACGGCGTCTCGAGCCGGCGGGCCGCCTCGCTGCCGACGCGGTACTCCAGGACGTAGACACCCGCTGGACGGCCGGCGGTCGCGGTCCGGTAGGACGTCTCAAGCTGTACGACGAGTTCCGCGTCCGGACCGACCCGCTCTGCCAGCACGTCGATGTGGAATGTGGTGTCCGTCAGGTTGGTCGAGTAGAAACTGTTGCCGCCGTCCGCCCACAGGAAGGAGACGCCCCACTGGGCGTCCGCTCCGGTCGCGGCGACACGCATCGCCTTGCCGGGCTCGTCCGGGCTGTGGGGTTCGTCGATGAACGCGTGCTGGGCATCCGTGACGGGGCCATTGTTCTGGACGACCCACGCCAGACCGCCGTCTTCGTCGGTGCCGTCGAACGCGATGCCGTCGTAGTAGCCGTACGCCTGCATCCGCCAGTCGTGATCGGTCCACCAGATCACGTCGGTGTTGGTCTGCATCGCCTGCTCCAGTTGGGACATCATGCTCGCCCCACCCCCGCCGGCGGCCCAGCTGCCGCCTTCGCTGAAGCACGAATGGGTGTGCATCGACATGCTCACCGGCGCGCATCCAAGGCGTCTCCGAGCGAGTTCGGTCGCGGAGGCCGTCGGTAGATTCATACCACCGACTGCCGCCGCGACGCCGATTCCAAGCCCTGCACCCAACAGCCGTCGACGCGAGACTTCCGTTGTCGCCATGAAGCATTCCTTTCCTGCTTTGACATGTACGAGCGTTGACAATATGAAGTCGTCGACGACCGTTGGAACGCTTCCGCTGATGAATTACTCGGATCGCGGCCAAACGTTCACCGGGCGAACCATCCCGTCACCTGCGGACCTCCTGATGTCTCATCACGCGAGACAGGAGCAGAGCGGCGCCAAGGTCCGTTTCGCCCAGAGGCCCCGCCAATCAACTCCTCCCCGATAACCGGCCGCCGCGAGAGATCAGCCCTGCGTTTCCGCTCAGAGGCAGAACCCTTTTTCGAGGACGAGGAGTGCCAACTCAGCGAACACAAGGTTGTTCTGCGGTTTCGTTCGGGAAGTGGCCGCCAGCCCGCACCCAGGGCTCCGAAAATACTCCGGTCCCGGTTTGGCCTGATGGCATGCGTCGATGACCCAGTGATGCATAGCGAGCACGGCACTTGGGGATCAGGGGGTTCTCTGCGCTTCAAGATCCGCAAGGTTGCCGTGCTCGTTGCTCCATCTCCCCTCGGAGCCGGCCGGGTGCCGGACTCCGGGCAATCCGCGCGCGGGGTGCGTTACCGGCTGACCACGCTGCTGGCGATCGGGGGCTGCGCGAGTACGGCGGGCCACAACTCCCTCGCGGCGGTGGCGGAGTGAGCCCGCCGGGCCGAACCGGAGGCGCTGGGCGGCTCCGATCGCCGTTTGACCCGGTCACGGGCCGTTACCCCGTTCCGGACGAACGCACGCTGCGTGACATGTACGGCCCGGGTCGATCCCGCCGGACTGGCCCGGGGCCGGATTCGCCCGCCTGTCCGTCCTGACCCGGCCGGGTCCCCGCATCCGGGCACCGGGACTGCGTGCTCGAGGGCGAACAGCGCCGTACCCACCGGGCAGTTCGGGGGACAGACGCACCCGGCTCTGCGGCGAACCGCCACTCCACTCCGCACTCGCCCAACGAGGCGTCTTACCCGAATCGCTTGCCGAATCATGCGAGGTGGACCCCATTCTCGAGGGGCCGTTCGGCTGGCGGCGGTCCGCGGACGAGCTGGCGCAGGCGTCGGCCGTGTCACTGCACGGCGGAAGCTTCGCGACGGTGGTGACGACCAAGGAGGTCGTGGCCGCAGTGGCCTGAAACGCGGCCAACCCGTACACGGGCGCATCGGCGAGAGGGACCGCGCCCGCCCCGACGGACCGGATCCGGCGGGGCGCGTGCGGACAGGCCCGGACAGCGCGGTCAGGCGTGGGCAGGCGCCGAGGGCTCCGTCCCGGCCTGCGTGACCACGGACGCGGCGACCCGCGAGGCGTACTCCAGCATGGTCCCGGCCCGCTCGGGGGACAGCGCGCACTCCCAGCCTCCCGTGGTGCCGAGCCAGGCGAGGACGCCCGCCATGAACGCGTCCCCCGCGCCGATCGTGTTGACCACCTCGACCGGTGCGGCCGGTACGGACACGGGCGGGCCGTCCGGGGTGTAGGCGGCCGCGCCCCGCGCGCCGCGCGTCAGCACCACCAGCCGTCCCCCGGCGGCCAGCCGCCGACAGCTCTCGTCCGGGTCGGCCTCCGGCCAGAGCCGTACCAGGTCCTCGTCGCTGGCCTTGACGACATGGGCCAGCGCGCACAGGTCGCGCAGCACAGCCCGGCTCCGGGCCGGGTCGAGCGTGCGGTCCTCGCGCACATTGGGGTCCACCACCAGCAGGGAGTGCCGGGCGGCCGCGTGCGCGGTCGCGGCGACGGCCGCCGCGGCCGGTTCGACGACCGCCGCCAGGCCTCCCGCGTACACCGCGCCGAAGCGGCCGACGTCGGCCGCCCGGTCCGGGAACCGGAAGGTCGCGGTGGACTGGAGGTGGAAGTGGTAGCCGGTGCCCGACTCCCCCGGATCGGCGACGGCCAGCGTCGTGGGGAGTTCGGACCGCGCACAGAGGCTGAGATCCACGCCCGCGTCCACCAGCCGCCGCTCGATGCTCCGCGCGAAGCCGTCGCCGCCGAGCGCTCCGGCGAACACGGCCGGCCTGCCGAGGCGGGCCAGGCCGACCGCGACATTGGCGGGCGCCCCGCCCGGCTGTGCGCACCGGACCTCCGGGTCGCCTGGCACGGGGACGAGATCGACGAGCGCCTCGCCCAGCACCAGTACGGCATCGGGCACGCTCACGGCTCCACCACGATCTTGCGGCCTTGGCCGGCCTTGAAGCGGTCGAGGGCCTCGGGGTACTGCTCGAGCGGCAGCCGGTCGCTGATGAAGACGGACGGATCGAGCACCCCGGTGGCGAAGAGCGCGGCGGCCCGCTCGTAGCTGTGCAGCACCGCCATGGAGCCGGTGATGGTGATCTCCTGGTTGTAGATCCGGTACGGCTCGATGACCGCGGTCGTCGCATAGTCGGCGACCCCGAACTGCAGGAAGGTGCCCCCCTTGGCGACCCGTCCGAGACCGTCCTGGATGGCACGGGCGTTGCCGGTCGCGTCGATGACGAAGTCCCAGCCGCCCGGCTGGTCCAGCTCCTCCGCGGTGGCTGCCGAGCGGGAGCAGCCGAGCAGGGAGGCTGTGGCGAGGCGGTCCGGATTGATGTCGAGTACGTCCACGCCCGCGGCACCGGTGCGCTTGGCGAGCTCCAGCATCATCAGGCCCATGGTCCCCGACCCGTAGATCAGCACGTTGGCGCCGAGGGTGCTGCTGCTGAGGACGTCGTATCCGCGGACCGCGCAAGACAGCGGCTCGATCAGCGCCGCGTCCTTGACGTCGATGTGGTCGGGCAGCCGTACGCAGTTCGCGACGGGCGCGACGGCGAACTCGGCCGCGCCGCCGGGCACGGAGACGCCTATGGCGGCCCAGCGGTCGCAGAGGTTGCCGCGTCCCGCCCGGCAGTAACGACATTCGTGGCAGTGCAGGGACGGGTCGACGGCGACACGGTCGCCGACGGCCAGTTCGGTGACGTCCCTTCCGATGCCCACGACCTCGCCGGCGAACTCATGGCCGGGCAGGATCGGCAGGGTGGGTGCGAACTCGCCCTGGAGAATGTGCAGGTCAGTGCCGCACAGGCCGCACGAGGCCACGGAGACGACAACGTCCCGCGGTCCCGGTGTGGGGTCGGGAACCGTCGTGACGGAAACCTTGCCCGGCGCTTCAACGATCGCTGCCCTCATTTAACAGCTCCAAGAGAAAGGCCCTGGACGAGCTTGTCCTGGGCGGCGTAGCCGGCGGCGAGGACCGGCAGGGAGACAACGACGGACGCGGCGCACAGCTGGGCGAGGAAGAGGCCCTGGCTGGTGACGAATCCGGTCAGATAGACGGGGGCGGTCTGGGCGACGACGCCGGTGAGCACCCGTGCGAAGAGCAGCTCGTTCCAGCTGAAGATGAAGCAGATCAGCGCGGTTGCGGCGATCCCCGGAGCGGCCACCGGCGCGACCACCCGGGCCAGGACCGTGGGCAGCCGCGCGCCGTCCACCTGAGCGGCCTCGATGATCGAGACCGGCACGTCCGCGAGGAAGGACTGCATCATCCACACCGCGATCGGGAGATTCATCGAGGTGTAGAGGAGGACGAGGAGCCAGATGTTGTCCAGCATCCCGGCGTTCTTCGCGAAGAGGTAGATGGGCAGCAGACCGGCGACCACCGGCAGCATCTTGGTGGAGAGGAAGAAGAACATCACGTCCGTCCACTTGCGTACGCGCCTGATGGAGAGCGCGTACGCCGCCGGGAGGGCGAGGACGAGTACCAGCAGCGTGGAGAACGCGGACGCGGTGAGGGAGTTGATCAGGGACGGCCAGGGGCTCGGCCCGCCGCCCGCGCCGAAGAACGCCCGATAACCGGCCAGCGTCAACGGCGCGGCGAGGGAGGGGGGATTGGTGGCCGCGTCCGCCTCCGAGTGCAGTGAGGTCAGCAGCATCCACACGGCAGGCAGACAGAACCCGATGCCTGCCACCCAGGCGAGCAGGCCCAGCGCAGTGGAACGGCGCCTGGCCCGGCGCGCGGCGGGCGGCAGTGGCTCCGGGCGGGCTGTTTTTGTCGTGGATGCGGGCACCGGAGCGGGCGCGGTGTGAGTGGTCATGCGCGGTTCGCCTCCTCACGGAAGAGGGACGAGACCACCCGGAGCGCGAACGTCGCGATGATCATCGTGCCGATCACGACGACGACTCCCGCGGCGGACGCCAGTCCGTACTCGTGGGCTTGGTAGAAGGTCTGGTAGATCGTGTAGGGGAGGTTGGCGGTGCCGAGGCCGCCGGAGGTGATCGTGAACACCGCGTCGAAGTTCTGCACGATGTACACGGATCCGAGCAGGACGCCCAGTTCGAGGTAGCGGCGCAGATGCGGCAGGGTGAGGTAGCGGAAGGACTGCCAGCCACTCGCTCCGTCGAGGCGCGCGGCCTCCATCATGTCGGCGGGCCGGCTCTGCAGCCCCGCGAGCAGGATCAGCATCATGAACGGCGTCCACTGCCACACCAGGGCGGCCTCGACCGCGATCAGCGGCATGCCGGATATCCAGTCCGGTTGCGCGGGGGTGTCGTGGCCGAAGAGCCCGGCGATCCAGGTCCAGGCGCCGTTGAGGAGCCCGTACTCCGGGTTGTAGAGAGCGTGCTTCCACAGCAGCGCGGCCGAGACCGGAACGATCAGGAAGGGCGTGATGAGCAGGGTGCGCACCAAGCCGCGCCCGAAGAAGGTGCGGTCCAGGAGCAGGGCGAGCAGCAGACCGAGCACCACGGTCGCGATGACGACACTGGCGGTGAGCAGGACGGTGGTGAAGACCGAGTCACGCAGCTCGGCGTCGGTGAACACCGAGCCGTAGTTGGACAGTCCGGCGAAGCTGCGCTGGTCGGGGCTCAGCGAGTTCCAGTCGAAGAGCGAGATCACCAGCGTGGCGACGAACGGCAGCTGGGTGACCACGATCAGGAAGACCAGGGCGGGCAGGAGCGGAGCCCGGGTGGCCCAGGCCCGCACTCCCCCCTTCCGCTGCTTTTGCTGCTTCGTGTGCCGCGTCTGCTTCGACCGGACCGTGGGGGACGGCAGCTGTGTGGTGACAGAGGTGCTCACTGGTACTCCTTGCCAACCTTCTCGGCCAGCTTCTGGGAGGCGGCCAGGGCCTCGTCGACGGACTGGCGTCCGGCGATGGCGGCACTGATCTCCTGCGAGACCTTGGTGCCCAGATCGGTGAACTCGGGGATGCCTACGAACTGGATCCCGGGTGCGGGACGGGGCTGGGTGCCGGGGTTCTGCGGGTTGGCGCTTGCGATGGCCTTCTCGGTGATGTCCGCGAAGGCGCCCGCGTCCTTGCGGTACTCCGGGTTGGCGTAGGTGGAGGCCCGCTTGCCCGCGGGCACATTGGCCCAGCCGCTCTTCTGGCCGACCAGGGCCTCGTACTCCTTGCTGGACGCCCAGGAAATGAATTTCCAGGCGCTGTCAGACTTCGTGGATGCCTTCTGCATGCCCCAGGCCCAGGTGTAGAGCCAGCCGGAGCTCTTCGTCTTCTCCACCGGCGCCGGTACGTAGCCGATCTTGCCCTTCACCGGGGACCCGGCCGCCTCCAGGGAGCCCGCACCGGCCGTGGCGTCGTACCACATCGCGGTCTTGCCCTGTGTCATGTTGTTGAGGCACTCGGCGTATCCGGACTGGGCCGCGCCCGCTTCACCGTGCTCCCGCACCAGGTCGACGTAGAACTGGGTTGCCTTCTTGAACTCGGGGGAGGTGAGCTTCGCCTGCCAGTCCGAGGTGAACCAGGTGCCGCCCATGGTGTTGACGACGGTGGTGAGCGGCGCGATGACCTCGCCCCAGCCGGGAAGCCCGCGCAGGCAGATGCCCTTCATCCCGCTCTGGGCCCCATCCGTTTTCGCCGCGAGATCGGCAACCTGCTGCCAGGTGGGCTGCGCCGGCATCTTCAGCCCCTTGGCGGCGAAGACGTCCTTGCGGTACATGAGGAAGGACGACTCGCCGTAGAAGGGCTCGGCGTAGAGCTTTCCGTCCTTCGCGGTGAGCGATTCCCGCAACGGCTGGAGGATGTCGTTCTGATCGAAGGCGGTGTCCTTCTTCGCGTACTCGTCGAGCCCGTGCAGCCAGCCGTTCTTGGCATAGAACGGCACCTCGAAGTTGCTGATGGTGGCGACGTCGTACTGACCCGCCTGGTTGGAGAAGTCCTGACTGATCTTGTTTCGGACGTCGTTCTCCGGGAGCACGGTGAAGTTGACCTTGATGCCGGTCTGCTTGGTGAAGTTGTCCGCGGTCAGCTTCTGCAGTTCGACCATCTGCGGGTTGTTCACCATGAGCACGTTCACGGCCTCGCCCCCTGCGGAGGAGGAGGCGCCTGCTCCGCTGCACCCCGCGAGGAGTGCCATGGCGGCCGTGCCGGCGCCCGCGCTCAGGCGGATTCCACGTCGTCGTCGCTGGAGGGGCATGATTTCTCCTGATCAGTCGTAGCGGCTCGGTAATCGTTGGTTCAGGACATGACGGGCCTGCCCCCGTGCTTGCGTCCGGGGATCAAGGGGCTTTATGGGGTATGGACGTTGAGCGGTGTCCCGGGCGTGTTCAGACGCGGATGACCTGCGGGCCGAGGAGGGAGTAGCGCTGCGCCTCGGCCGAGGGCAGGCCCACGTCGGTGACGATGGCCTCAAAGTCACTCACGTCGGCGAAGCGGCAAAAGCTCACAGCACCGAACTTCGAATGGGTTCCGGCGAACACGCGGCGGCGAGCGCTGCGCATGGCCTGTGCCTTGACCTCGCTCACCGCGGGGTCCGGTGTGGTCAGTCCGTACTCACGGGAGATGCCGTTCGCGCCGACGTACGCCAGATCGATGACGAAGCCGGAGAGCATCCGGGTGGCCCATTGGTCGACCGTGGCCATGGTGCCGCCGCGGACGCGCCCGCCGAGCAGCAGCACGGAGATCTTCTCGGCGTCCGCGAGGCCGGTCGCCACCACCAGGGACGCGGTGACGACGGTCAGCGGCCGGTCCCGCGGCAGCGCCTCGGCGACGAGCTGCGGGGTGAAGCCCTCATCGACGAAGACCGTCTCGGCGTCACCGAGCAGATCGGCGGCGGCAGCCGCGATCCGTGACTTCTGCGGCACATGACGGGTGGTCCGCATCGCGAGCGTCGTCTCGAAACCGGCGGACTCGACGGGGTAGGCCCCGCCGTGCGTACGCCGCACCAGACCGTGCTCCTCCAGGGCGTGCAGATCCCGCCTGATGGTCTCTTTGGCCACCTGAAACTGACCGGCCAGCCGGTTGACATCGACCGCCCCGTCCCGCCGGGCCGTCTCGAGAATTCCCCGTCGGCGTTCCTCGGTGTCCACGACACACTTCCCTGCCTCTGTGCTGCAGCGCTGTCCGTGCGCTGTCCGTGCTTCCGGGCCCGGGCTTCCGTTCGGGCTCATGCGTCGTTTGTACAAGCAAACACTCCAGTTCGACCAGGCTCTTCGCTGGATTCGCTGTGCCCGTTCATGCCCGTTTCGGCGAGGCCCTCAGCACTGGTGGTGCAGTCCGGAGCGTTCATCGCGGCGCAGCGCGCTGCCCGCTTGGCATCATGAGGGCGCCCGAATGGTGCCCGCGGGCGGACAGCGCCGCGGTGTCGCGATTCGGCCGTCGCGGAATGCGGACGTGTCCGGAGGGCTTGAGGGAAGATGAATAGCTGGCTCCGCCTGTACGTATGCGTGGGGGCGGAGCATAGATTTTTCGACGGACATCCAGGAGCACACTGATGAGTGGAACAGCCCAGATCGGCGTCACGGGGCTCGCGGTGATGGGCCGCAATCTCGCCCGTAACTTCGCCCGCAACGGGTTCACGGTGGCCGTGCACAACCGCACGGCGGCCAAGACGCGCGCGCTGGTCGAGGAGTTCGGCGCCGAGGGCACGTTCGTGGCCGCCGAGTCGGCCGAGGAGTTCGTCGCGGCCCTGGAGCGCCCGCGCCGCCTGGTGATCATGGTCAAGGCCGGCGATCCGACGGACGCCGTGATCCAGGAGTTCGCGCCGCTGCTGGAGGAGGGCGACGTCATCATCGACGGCGGCAACGCCCACTTCGCCGACACCCGGCGCCGCGAGAAGGAACTGCGGGAGCGCGGCATCCACTTCGTGGGCACGGGCATCTCGGGCGGCGAAGAGGGTGCGCTGCACGGGCCGAGCATCATGCCGGGCGGCTCGGCCGAGTCGTACGCCTCACTCGGCCCGCTGCTCGAGAAGATCGCCGCGAAGGCTCCCGACGGCACCCCGACCGTCGCGCACATCGGTCCGGACGGCGCGGGCCACTTTGTGAAGATGGTGCACAACGGCATCGAGTACGCCGATATGCAGCTGATCGCCGAGGCGTACCACCTGCTGCGCGCGGTCGCGGGCTACTCCCCCGCGCAGATCGCCGAGGTGTTCCGCACCTGGAACACCGGGCGGCTCGACTCGTATCTGATCGAGATCACGGCTGAGGTGCTGGCGCACACGGACGCGGCGACCGGCAAGCCGTTCGTCGACATCGTCGCCGACCAGGCCGAGCAGAAGGGCACGGGCCGCTGGACGGTGCAGATCGCCCTCGATCTGGGGGTGCCGGTGTCCGGCATCGCCGAGGCGGTCTTCGCCCGCTCGCTCTCCGGGCACGCGGACCTGCGGGAGGCCTCACGCTCCCTGCCCGGGCCGACGGCGCGGCCGCTGGGCGAGGCCGATGCCGCGCGCTTCGCCGACCAGGTCGAGCAGGCGCTGTACGCGTCCAAGATCGTGTCGTACACGCAGGGCTTCCACCAGATCCAGGCGGGCAGCGATGCCTACGACTGGGACATCGACCTCGGTTCGGTGGCCGCGATCTGGCGGGCCGGCTGCATCATCAGGGCGGCGTTCCTGGACCGCATCCGCGAGGCGTACGACACGCAGGCCGACCTGCCGAGTCTGCTGTCGGACAAGCAGTTCGCGGAGGAGATCGGCGCGGCGCAGGACGACTGGCGCGAGGTGGTCTCGGCGGCCGCCCGCCAAGGCGTCCCGACGCCGGGCTTCTCGGCGGCCCTCGCCTACTACGACGCCCTGCGCGCCGAGCGGCTGCCCGCGGCCCTCACCCAGGGCCAGCGTGACTTCTTCGGTGCCCACACCTACCGGCGGACCGACCGCGAGGGTTCGTTCCACACCCTGTGGGGCGGCGACCGCTCGGAGGTGCGCACCGACTGATCAGCGCTGGCGGCCCATTCCGCTCGCCGGGCCCGGCTGGGGTTCCGGCTCCGGTACGGGGTCGGGGCCCGGCGGCTTGGGAATGGGGTCGGGCGTGGGTCCCGGCGGAGGCGTCGGCACCGGCCCCGGCCCCGGCAGCGGTCCGGGCGGTCCCGGAGGCGGGACGGGGGCAGGCGGTACGGGTGGATGGGTCATGCCAGACCTCCAGCGGTTCAAAGTCGTGCGTTCCCAATGTCTCCCGGTGCGCGTGCCCACGCGCGCCGGGTCCACGCATCATGATCCGTGCGTGGTGGCCAGGGCGGCGGCCCGCAGCCCGGACCGCGGGCTGGACAGGAGGGGGACGGCGGTCGTCGTACGGTCCGCCGCGTCCGCCATCGACGCCTGGGCCAGCACGATGACATCCGCGGCGGGCACCCCGTCGACCGCGGCGGCCACGGCGTCCAGATAGCCGTCGCGGTCGCCCGCCTCGAAGCGCTCCCAGGCGCCGTCGGCGAGCAGCGTGCGCAGGTCGACCGTGCGGCCCGCGGCCTCTTCGCGGATCAGCGCGACCGTCGGCTCCAGGGTGCTGCGCAGAGCGGCGACCACCACGATCCGGTCCGTCGCGGCGGCCGCGGCGGCCATCGGGCGGTCGACCCGGAGCACCCAGGCGCCGAGGTCCGGGGCGCATGCCTCGGCGACGCCGCCGATCGTGGAGCAGGTGACGAGGACTGCGGTCGCACCCCCGGCGACGGCCCCGGCGAGCACGGCGGCGACGGCGGGCGCGACCGCCTCGGGTCCCTCCTCCCGGGCCCGGGCGAGGAGTTCCTCGTGAACGAGATGACGCAGCGTGAGATCCGGGTGGTCCTCGTCCCGCAGGGCGTCGAAGACCGGGACGTGGACCGGGGAGGTGTGCAGCAGCGCCAGCATGAGCCGGATGCTAGCGCCGCCCGGTCACCAGAGCTGCGGCTGGTCCTTCAGCTGCTCCTCCGCAGTGCGCACCAGCTCGGCCGGCGGCTTGGGTGCCTCGTCGGGGTGGCGATGGGCCCACTTGGCGGCGTACGGGCACAGCGGCACGACGGGCACTCCCTCGCGCGCGGCCATCGCGTAGAACTCGCGCACCAGCGCGCTCGCGATGCCCTTGCCCTCGTGCTCCGGTTCCACCACGGTGTGCACAGCGACCAGGGCGGCCGGCGTGGCGTCCAGGGTGAAGTAGGCGACGTGGCCGATGACTTGACCGTCCTCGTACGCCTCCAGGAGCCCCTCCTGCCGGTTGTCGCGGATGTCGGGTTCTGCCATGGCGGCTGTTCTCCTTAGGGCTGTCGGACAGGTCGGACGGCGGCACCGACAGCCTACGGGCTACTGTCCGGCGGCGTCCGTGGGCGGCTCATCGGGCTGATCCTGCGTCCTCCTGCCGACCACCACGGCAGCGGCGAGCGCACCGCCGAGGAAGGCGACGGCCACCACCCCACGGCTGGTCGAAGCGGTGCCTGGTCGCGTGATCGGGGGAGTAGCGGCCGGCTCCGGCGATGCCGATGGAGGCCGCCGTGAAGCCGAGGAAGGCCGGGGACTCGAAGCCGCCGGCCTGGTTGAAGAACCCGGCGGGCACGTGCACCGACACCGCCCCGGCCATCGCGCCCGCGGCGGCGGCACTGGCCGCGGGGGTTGCCAGACCCAGTGCAAGCAGCCCCCCGCCGCCCGCCTCGCCGAACCCTGGCGGCGACGGCGCTCGGCCGGCCCGGGCGGAATCCCATGGCCTCCATGGCCTTCGCGGTCACTTCGAGACCGCCGGCCCCGCGCGCCTTTCGGTTGAGGCAGGTCATGGGTGTCTCCCGGTGCGGGCGCGGACAGGTGGGACGTACGGCATCCACTCTCGTACGGATCCGGCCGCCGTCCGCCGCGCTGCTGCGCCATGCGGGTGACACGGCCACGTGATCCACAGGCCGGAGCCGTGCGGTAGATTTTGCGCGCCCTTGACCAGCGTGAACTCATCGACACGGAGACCGGCCCCTCAAGAGCGACATCCTCAACGGACCTGGCCGCGCGAGCGCGTACGGCGCCCTCGGTGTGGTCCTCCTGATCCTCGGCATGTCGTGGTCGACCTGCTGACACCCGGAAAGCTGGGCCATCAGATATGGGAGGACCTCAACCGCAATGCCGCGCTGGGCTGGGCTTCCCGTCGCCGCGCCGGGCGAATGGGGGCGTACGCTTACCGCCCACCAATCCCGCCCAACTCACGGCATGTTCCAGAAATGGTGCATCGCGTACGAACTCCAGGGCCGCCACCCGTGCGCATCCGCAGTCGAAGCGCCCGCCCGCCGCATTCGCGCCCGGATCGCCGCGTCCGCCGTCAGTAGCACGTCCGGGTCGCCGAGGGCGCGCATCCGGATGTAGCCCGCCGTCCAGGGGCCGATGCCGGGGAGGGCCAGCAGCTGCAGCTCGGTCTCGTCCCGGTCCGCGCCCGGGTCGAGGGTGACGGTGCACTCTGCGAGCGCGGCCGTCAGCCTACGGAGGGTGGCGCGCCGCGCGTCGGGCATGTCGAGTTCGCCCGGCGCGGCCGCCGCAAGCTCGTCCACGCGCGGGAACAGATGCGTCAGCCCGCCGCTCGGCTCGGGCAGCGGCTCCCCGTACGCCGCGACCAGCGCGTCGCCGAGCTTCCGTCCCGCCGCCACCGAGACCCCCTCACCCAGCACTGCCCGTACCGCGAGTTCGTGCGGGTCGGCCGTGCCGGGGGCGCGCAGGCCTGGGCGTGCGGAAACCAGCGGGGCCAACGCCGGGTCCGTGCCAAGGCGTTCGGCGACGGCGCACGGGTCGGCGTCCAGGTCGAACAGGCGGCGCATGCGCTGTGTGGCCGTCGTCAGGTCGCGCAGGTCCGCGAGGTGCAGCCGGCATTCCAACCAGCCTCCCGGGCCCGGCTGTTCGCCGACCGCGGCGACGCCGGGCCCGCCGGGCAGCCGCAGGGTGCGCCGGTAGACGCGGGAGCCGCGCTCGCCGAGGAGTTCCTCGATACCGGTGACGGCGCGGCCGCCCAGGTAGTCGAAGACCTCGACGGCCGCGTAGGGACCTCGGTGAGCGAGCCGCAGCGGCACTCCGGCGGCGGCACCGTTCTCGGGGGCCACCGGGCCGAAGCGTGAGCTGCGGCCGGGCCGGGCGGAGCGGAGTTCGCTGGGGGTGGCCGCGTAGATCTCCCGGATGGTGTCGTTGAACTGCCGTACGCTCGAGAACCCTGCCGCGAACGCGATCTCCGCGGCCTGCATGGTGGTCGTCTGCAGCAGCACGCGCGCGGTGTGGCCGCGCTGGGCCCGGGCCAGCGCGATGGGGCCCGCGCCGAGTTCCGCGTTCAGCTGGCGCTGCACCTGGCGGGCGCTGTAGCCCAGCCGGCCGGCGAGGCCCGCGACACCCTCGCGGTCCACGATGCCGTCGCCGATGAGACGCATGGCGCGGCCGACGACGTCGGCGCGGGCGTTCCACTCGGCGGAGCCGGGCACGGCGTCCGGGCGGCAGCGGCGGCAGGCCCGGTAGCCGGACCCCTGCGCGGCTGCGGCCGTCCGGTAGAACGTGACGTTCCGGCGCTTGGGGGTGATGGCGGGGCAACTGGGCCGGCAGTAGATCCCGGTGGTGGAGACGGCGAAGAAGAACACGCCGTCGAACCGGGCGTCCCTGCTGCTCACCGCCTCGTACCTGCTGTCCTCGGTCGTCATACCGCCAGTATGGGCACCGCGCTCAGCGCACGGCTGGCGGAAATCGGACGTGACGTTTCGGCCTGGGACGGTCAGTACGCGGTGATCACCACCGGGCCGCCGTGCGCGTCCACCCGCCCGAGCCAGTCGGCACCGATGTGCAGCGCGCGGCCGGGCACGGCGGTGCGCAGCAGGCGCTGCCGGTGCAGCACCCGGCCGTCCTGGCTGACGCCGAGGACGGGGAGGGCGAGTGCCTCGGACGTACGCAGGATGAACCGGCCGCGCATGGGCCGCGGGCCCCCCGCGGCGATGCGGTTCGGCGCCGCCCAGCACAGTGGTCCTTCGACCTGCACCGGCAGTCCGCGGCCCGGCCACGGTGCCCCGGCGAGATGGCGCAGCACTTGCTCCGCGGCGTGCCGGCCTTCCTCGGCAGCGACGGCGGCCGACTCGACGCCGTGCAGCAGATTGCCCGCGGCGAAGACCCCGGGCTCGGCCGTGCGCAACGCGGTGTCGACCGCGGGGCCGCGGGTGCCGGGGTCGAGCGGTATCGCGCCGCGGCGGGCCAGTTCGTGGTCGGGGATCCAGTCGCCGGTGAACACGATCGTGTCGCAGCCAAGGGTGGTGGTCCGGCCGTCCTGGTGCCGCAGCCGGACACCAGTCAGCCTGCCGCGGCCGATCAGCTCGGTGACGGTCGCCCTGGTGAGCACCGGCACCTGACGTCGCGGGGAAGGCAGTTGGCGGCGCGGCTGGTCGGTGACCATCGCGACGACCTCGACACCGCCCGCCCATAGGGTACGTACGGCGCTCAGGGCGGCGGGTTCTCCGCCAACGACGACGGCTCGGCTGCCGACACGCCGGCCGTGGAGATGGACGGCCTGTTGCAGTTCGCCCGTGGTGAGTACGCCGGCCGGCCGGGTGCCGGGCACCAGCCGGGCGCTGCGCGGGCGTTCGCGGGCCCCGGTGGCGAGTACGACGGCCCGCGCGGTGATCCGCTCCAGGCCTGCCGGGCTGGTCGTGTCCAGGGTGCGCGGGCCCGCCCAGCCGGTGACGGTGACGCCGGTGCGCAGTTCCGCTCCGGCGCGTACGGCGTCGTGGACGAGGTGGCGGGCGTACTGCGGACCGCCCATCACACGCCGCAGGTCACGCATCCCGAAGCCGCCGTGACAGCAGTGCCGGGGGATGCCACCCGCCTGCTGCTCCCGCTCGAGGATCTCGACCCGGCCCGCGCCCGCGGCGGCCAGCCGGGCGGCGGCGGCAAGCCCGGCCGGTCCCGCGCCGACGATCAGGACGTCGACACTGCGGGGGGTCATCGCGGCGCCTCGAAAAGCTCGCGCACCGCGGCCCCGCAGTAGAAGCCCTGGCAACGGCCGCCGCGCGCACGGGTGCGGCGCCGCAGTCCGTCTAGGGAGCCCGGCGGGACCGTACTGTCCAGCGCGTCGCGTATCTCCCCGCGCGAGACGCGTTCGCAGTGACAGACGAGCGTGCCGTACTCGGGGTCGGCGGCGATGAGGTCGGCGCGCTGGTAGGGGCGAGGGAACGCCTCGCCGATGTTCGGCATGCGCACGGGTTCCAGTTCGCGGGCGGGGCCCAGGTCGAGTCCGGCGTCGGCGAGCAGTCCTGTGACGTACGCGGCGATGGCCATCGATGCGGTCAGTCCGGTGGAGCGGATGCCGCCCACGGTGATGTGGCGCTGCCCTGCGCGGGCCAGGATGCGGTAGTCGTCGTGCTCGGTGGCGGAACGCAGACCCGCGTAGACGGCGGTGACCTCCTCCTCCACCAGCTCCGGCATGATCCGCCTGCCCTTCTGACGCAGGAGGTCGAGGCCTTCGGCGGTCGACTCGGTGGCCTGCTTGTCGTCGAGGTCCTCGGCGGTTGGGCCGAGCATCACATTGCCGTACACCGTCGGTGACACCAGCACGCCCTTCCCGAGCGCGGTCGGCACCGGCAGCAGGATGTGGTGGACCAGTTCGCGGGCGAACTTGTCGAAGACGATCAGCTGGCCGCGGCGCGGGGTGACGGTGAAGTCGCGGTGGCCGAGCTGCCGGTCGAGTTCGTCGGCGTACAGCCCTGCGGCGTTGACGAGGTAGCGGGTCCGCAACAGGCCGCGGGCGGTGGCGAGTTCGTGGTGAGTGGTGCCGCTGGTGACGCTCTCGACCCGGCAGTTCAGATGCAGGTCGACGCCGCCGCGCACGGCTTGGGTGGCGTACGCGAGTGTCGTCGTCCAGGGGCAGATGATGCTCTCGCCGGGGACGTCGAGCGCGCCGAGCGCGCCAGGGCCGAGGTGCGGCTCGCGCTCGCGCACCTCGTCGGCGCCGATCAGCCGCGCGTCGTGGTAGCCGTTGCGTTCGGCCTTGGCGGCGAGGGCGGGCAGTGCCGCGAGCTGTTCTTCGTCCCAGGCGACGAGGAGCGCGCCGAGCGGTTCGAGGGGGATGCCGCTCTTGGCCGCGTACGAGGCGAGCCGCCGCTGTCCGTCGCGTACCAGCCGGGACTCCAGGGAGCCGGGGACGGCGTCGAAGCCGGTGTGCAAGATGGCTGTGTTCGCCTTGGACGTGCCGTTGCCGACGTCGTCGGATGCGTCGACGAGTGCGGTACGCAGCCGGTGGCGGGCGAGTTCGCGGGCAATGGCCGAGCCGACGACGCCGGCGCCGACGACGATCACGTCATGCATCGTGTCCGGCAGTTGCCCGGCGGTCGTCACGGTCATGGTGCTCCTGTCCCTGTTCGCCGCGCCGGTTCAGCGGGCGGCCGGCGGCGTACGGTCCACGAGCGCGGCCACCTCGCGGCGGAAGCCCGCGAGGCGTTCGGCGGCCTGGTCCGCGCTGATCCGCGGCTCGTAGACGGCGGACGGCTGCCAGGCGGGGATCGCCTCCTCGGGCGTCAGGCCCGGGTCGATGCCGAGCCGGGCCACGACGCCGACGCCGAGAGCCGTGACATCCGGCAACGCCGATACTTCGACGGGAAGTTGGAGCAGGTCGGCCTGGGTCTGCATCAGCAGGGCGGAGCGGGTAAGGCCGCCGTCGGCCCGGAGCCCGGTCAGCGCTGCGCCGAGGTCGGCGGCGGCCGCGTCGGTGAGCCCGACGACCTGCGCGGCGATGCCTTCGCACAGCGCGCGCACCAGTTGGCCGGGGCCGGTGTCCAGGCCGAGGCCGGTCAGCGAGCCGCGCAGATCGCCGCGCCACCAAGGGGCAGCGAGTCCGGCGAGCGCCGGTACGAACGTGACGCCGCCGCTGTCCGGTACGGCGGAGCCGACCGGGTCCAGGTCGGCGGCGCCGGAGATCACGCCGAGGTCGGTGAGCCAGCGCACGGCGGACGCGGCCGTATAGACCTGTCCGTCGAGGCAGTAGCTGGTCTGACCGCCGAGCCGCCAGGCGACGCAGCTGACGAGTCCGGTGGTGGTGCGGAGCGGGCGCGGGCCGGTCTGGGCGAGCAGGAACGCCCCGGTGCCGTAGGTGCACTTGGCAGTACCCGGCTCGGTGACGCTCTGCGCGAGGAGCGCGGCCTGCTGGTCGACGAGGAGTCCGGTCAGGGGGATTGCCCCGCCGAACGCGGTGGTGATGCCGACCGGGCCGTCGGCGTCGACGACTTCCGGCATCCGCTCGTCGGCCAGGCCGTAGATGCCCAGCGCCTGAGGTGACCAGGCGACGCGGTCGAGGTCGAGGAGCTGGGTGCGCCCGGCGGTCGCCGCGTCGGTGACGAAAGCGCCGGTCAGCCGGTGGACCAGCCAGGCGTCGCTGGTGGTGACGACGCCTTCGCGGGTGAGCTCGCGGCGTATCCAGGCCATTTTGGGCGCGGCGAAGTACGGGTCGAGGGGCAGCCCGGTAAGCCGCGTCAAGTCATCTGCGTGCGGGGCCAGTTCGGCGCAGAGCGGCTCGGCCCGCCGGTCCTGCCAGACGATCGCGTCGGTCAGCGGTTCGCCAGTCGCGGGCTCCCAGGCGAGCACCGTCTCGCCCTGGTTGGCGAGGCCCACGGCGGCGACCGGTTCCCCGGCCGCCGCGAGCGCCTGGCGTCCGGCGTCGACGACCGAGGAAAAAAGGGCCGCGGGGTCGACCTCGACTCTTCCGCCGGAGCCGTAGCGGGGGCTGACCGGGGCCGAGCCGGTGCCGATCACGCCGCGCTCGGGGCAAACGACCAGCGCTTTCGTACCGGAAGTGCCCTGGTCGACGGCGAGCACAGGGCCTGTCATCGGCCACCCCGCTGTTCCATAGAAGCTTGATCGCTGACGTGGAGCAGCGTGGAGCAGGCCGCCGCCGCCGTCAAGGGTCGCCTGACGGGCCCGGGGCTCCTCCTGCCTAACTGACAGATCATCAATTTCTTGCCGCTGTACTGTCGTTGAGTAAGATCACCCGCTACGACCGCCTCACCCCCCCACTGTCCCAAGAGGCCCGATGACGAGCGCACTGCGACCGGCGGCGGACTGATGTCCCACGATCAGTTCCGCCCGGTCTATCACCCGGCAGGTCACGACAGTGAACTGCGCGCCGCTATGCAGGACTTACGCACCGGCCGGTGGATGTCGATGCGGAATCTCCTGGCCGCCACCTCCGGCTGGTCGCTGTGGACCCAGCGGACCCAGGTGCTGGCCGCGGTGGCCGCGGGGTCCGACGCCGTGCAGGCCTGGCGTACCGAGGAGCCCCGCTCGCTCGCCGCGACCGTGATGCACTGCCGCGTCGCGGTGGAGCGTGCGCTGCGTGCGCACCGCGAGGGACACCGGCGCACCGAGGAGCTGTGGCACGAGGCATGGGAGGCCTGCCGGATCGCCGCGCACCAGGCTCCCGACGATCCGGTGCCCTGGGTAGGTCTGCTGGCACTGGCCCAGCTCGACGTGAAGCAGCGGATGGACGAGCACCGGGCGGCGGCGCCGGGTCCGATGCTCTTCCCCGGCCCGTGGGGTCTGCTTGCGGAGGCCGACAGTCGCGATCCGTACAACCGCGAGGCGTACCACCGCATGCTGCAGTTCGTGTACGCGCGCAAGTCCGGCGGCCATCTCTCCGAGGCGGTCAACTTTGTGCAGTGGGCGGTCTCTTGCGCGCCGGCGGGCTCGCCGCTGCACATGCTCCCGCTGTATGTCCGGGTGGAGCGCTACCGCCGCGAGAAGGGCCAGGAGAAGGCGCTGGACATGCACTGGGTGACGGACGACGCGGCCCGGGACGCCGAGCGCGCGCTGCACGACTGGTTCGACCTCGTGACACCGGCCGAGTGCTCCCTGCTCGATCTCAATCACCTGGCCCACGCGCTGTGGGGCGCGCACCGATTCACCGACGCCGCCCGGGTGTTCGAGGCACTGGGCCCGTACTACACCTCGCCGCCGTGGGCGTACCGAACGCACAGTGCCGCCGACGCGGGCCTGGCGGAAGAGGTGTTCCTCAGCGCCCGCAGCCGCTGTCGCGCCGCCGCGCGCGAGGCGGGTCCCTGACCACGGCCGCCCCCTTCACCTCTCGCCAGTCCCTGTCCGTGCGTTCTCCCTCTCCCCCGGAGGTACTTCGATGTCCATATCCCCGCCCCAGTGGTCGAGTTCGGACCAGACACCCCCCAAGGACGAGGAGGAGAGGCTGCGGGAGCTCGGCTATCAGCCGGTGCTGGCCCGCCGTATGGGAGGCTTCGGCAACTTCGCCATCAGCTTCTCCGTCATCTCGATCCTGTCCGGATGCATGACGCTGTACGGCTTCGGCCTGAACACCGGCGGCCCCGCGGTGATGCTCTGGGGCTGGGTGGGCGTCGGTCTGTTCGTCCTCTGCGTGGGCATGGCGCTGGCGGAGGTGACCAGCGCGTACCCCACCTCGGGCGCGCTGTACTACATGGCCGACCGGCTCGGCGGCCGTAAGTGGGGCTGGTACACCGGCTGGCTCAATCTCCTGGGCCTGCTGGGCGCGATCGCCGGCATCGACTACGGCTGCGCACTGTTCACCGGCGCCTTTCTGAATCTGCAGTGGGGCTTCGACCCCACTCCCGGCTCCACCATGCTCATTTTCATCTGCATTCTGCTGCTGCACGCCACCTTGAACCTGTTCGGGGTGCGGCTGGTCAGTCTGCTCAACTCGGTCAGCGTCTGGTGGCACCTGGGCGGCGTGGCACTGATCGTCGGCGCCCTGGCCATCGTGCCGTCGAACCACCAGTCCGCGGAGTTCGTCTTCACCGAGTTCGTCAACGGAACCGGCTGGGACAACTCCATCTATGTGGCCGCGATCGGTCTGTTGCTCGCGCAGTACACCTTCTCCGGCTACGACGCGTCCGCGCATCTGTCGGAGGAGACCTCCAACGCCTCCGTCTCGGCCGCCCGCGGCATCGTACGTTCCATCTGGGTCTCCTGGATCGCCGGTTTCGCCCTGCTGGCGGGCCTGACCTTCGCCATCCAGGACTACGCGGGCACTCAGGAGAGCGCCACCGGCGTTCCGCCGGCCCAGATCCTGCTCGACGCGCTCGGCACGGGCGGCGCGACCGCCCTCCTCCTCGTGGTGATCGTGGCGCAGTTGTTCTGCGGCAACGCGGAGGTGGCGGCGGCCAGCCGGATGGTGTTCGCGTTCAGCCGCGACAACGCGCTGCCCGGCTCGGCACTGTGGCGGAAGGTCAGCAGCCGCACCCAGACCCCGGTCCCGGCGGTGTGGCTCTCGGTGGTCTTCGCCTGCCTGCTCGCGCTGCCCTCCCTGTACTCCACGACCGCCTACGGCGCGGTGACGGCGATCAACGTCCTCGGCATCACGCCCGCGTACGCGATCCCCGTCTATCTGAAGCTGCGCGCCGGTGACCGCTTCCAGCCCGGGCCGTGGACGCTGGGCCGCTGGAGCAAGCCGATCGGCTGGGTGGCCGTGGTGTGGGTGGCCTGTGTGACCGTGCTGTTCTGCCTGCCGCAGTCGAACCCGGTGACCGTCGACTCGATGAACTACGCCTCGATCGCCCTCCTCGCGGTGCTGATCCTGGCCACCGTGTGGTGGTTCGTGGCGCGCCGTTCGTACAGCACGCCGTCCGCGTACGGATCCGCCCGTGAGCAGGCGGAGATCGCGGAGAACATCGTCTGAGCAGCGTCCGCGCTGGGGTCGGGGCCCGTCCGACGACGGGCCCCGACCAGCAGGTGCGCCGCGCACAGCGGTTCGGCGGCGCGGCGCTGGGGCGCCGGGGCAGCCCCCCTGATCAGTTCGCGCGTCTGCCCGGACTGTCCTGGTATGTCTGGGATGATGCCCGCACGCCGCAGCCCGGCGCGAGCGATCACTGGAGGAGTCATGGCCGGTCAGTTCGAGGCAACGGTCGAGATCGACCGCCCCATCGAGGAGGTCTTCGCCTTCCTCGCCGACGGAAAGAACGATCCCAAGTTCAGCCCCAGGGTGCAGGAGATCGCGAAGACGCCGGAGGGTCCGACCGCGGTTGGCACCGTGTTCACGAGCACGGTCAAGGACGCCGGGATGAAGACCAAGCGGCAGTTCCGGATCACCGAGCTCGTGCCGCCCACCAAGATCCGCTGGACGGAGATCTCGAAGAACCTCGTGACGGCCGACGAGGGCGGATACGACCTGGAGTCGACCCCCGACGGCAAGACCCGTGTCCGCATCTTCAACAGGCTCGAAGGCCATGGCATCGGCAAACTGCTCCAGGGCCTCGCCCTGAGCGCGGCGCGCAAGGACGCTGACGCGTTCGGCCGGCGGATCAAGGCGGCCGTCGAGGCGTCCTGAGCGGACCCGCGGCTGCCACGAACCGTACGGTCCGTGGGGCCGAAGCATCCTCCGCACCCGCTCTGGCTCGCCGAACGCTACCCGTCGGGCAGCGCGACGCAAATCGTCCGCGTGTACGTACGGCCCGCGCACCGTCGGCCGGGCCGGCCCGCCCGCCCCCGGCTTGCCGATCGAGGTACGCCAGGTGATGTCGGCGCCTACTGAGGAGTAGCGAGCTCTGGCCGGACCCGAGGAGACCGCCGCGGTGAACTACCGTGTGGCCGCGAGCCGTACGACGAGCCTCCCCGAGCGGCACTACCTCATGCTGCGGGCCGCCCGGCTGGGCACGCCGGGCGAGTGAGCCGCGGGACGGCGGCGGCGCCGGACCGTCAGCCGACGCGCCGGCCCGTCAGCGGGCGCTGCGGACGATGGCCAGGGGCGCCCCGAGGGGATCCAGGAACATCGCAATGCGGCCGACGCCCTCCGCGTCCATCGGCGGGATGAGCGTGGTGGCACCGCGCTCGGTGGCCTTGGCGAACGTGGCGTCGGCGTCGGCCACTTCAAAGTACGGATGCCACTCCGAGCGGGAGCCCGCGTCAAGGTTCTCCTGCGGGAGCTGCATGATGCCGCCGTGCATGGCGTCCTGGCCGCCGCCCGACGGGGAGACGACGGTGTAGGTGACGCCGGCGAACGGCATGTCCCCGAAGTCCCACGAGAACACGGAGCCGTAGAAGTCCTTCGCGGCGGCCGCGTCCGTGGTGTACAGCTCGGTCCAGGACAGCGTGTTCACATCGGTGACCGCGCCCAGGCCCTTGGTGTCGCCGGGCTGCCAGACGGCGAATTCGGCGCCGGTCGGGTCGGTGTACGCCGCCATCCGGCCTTCGGTGAAGACGTCCATCGGCTGGAGGCGGACCGTGCCGCCGGCCTGCTCGACGGCCTTGGTGGTGGCGTCGGCGTCGGCGGTCAGGAAGTACGGCGTCCACGCGGAGGTCGCGCCCGCCTCAGTGAGCGGGCCGATCGCCGCGACGGTCTTCCCGTCCAGCTGGAAGAAGCCGTACCCCCCGGCCTTCGGTCCCATGGTCCGCAGCTCCCAGCCGAACAGGTCCCCGTAGAAGGCGGCGGCCGCGTCCAGGTCGGGGGTTCCCAGGTCGAGCCAGTTCGGCGCGCCCGGGACGAATGTGGTGGTCAGCATCGCAATTCTCCTCCCGCGAGTGCGCGGTGGATGACGGATGTGGTCAGTCGCCCTCAGCATGCCAGGCCCCACTGACATCCACCGTTCCGCGCGCCGCGACACCCTGCCGTACACGAGGGCGCACCAAGTGTGCCTGTTTCAATCCAATTGGCCCGACGGCCCGTCAGTTCCCCGACCCCGCACCGCCTCCCGCGGCTCGCGGCCGAGGCCAGTTCCAACACGGCCGCCGCCGGCGACGCGACGGCCAAGGGCGCAGAGACCGGCGAGAGCCTGTCGTTCGAACGCCGGCTCGCCGGTGGCGCCGCCCTGGTCGACCTGGGTGGCGACGCTGCATCTGGCCCCCTCCGCGCTGCGGGTGGTTGCCGTCGAGACCCCGGCGGCTTACGGCCCCGACGCACCCCGTACTGGCCGGCCGCAGCCGGACGCGGCCGCCCCCGAGCCGCTGTGGGTGCCGTCCGAGGCCGATGTCCTGTTCGTGCCGCCGCTGCACGCCGACGAGATCGCCGAACTCCTCATCCACCACCGGCTGCCGTCCCGGATGGCCGGCCGCATCCACAAGGCCAGCGGCGGCAATCCGCGGCTCGCGCTCGCCGTCGGCCGGTCCCTCGCCGACGCGCGGACGCCCGTGCATCATGCCGAGGCGCTGTCCCTCTCCGGGCGCGCCCGCGATCTCGCCCGCCAGTTGCTCGGCGCGGCGTCCCCCGCCGTCCGCGGCACGATCCTGCTGGCCGCGCTGGCGCTGCGCCCGACGGCGTCGCTGGTCCGCCGCGCGGGCCGCCGCACCGCCGAGGCCGACCTCGCCGCCGCCGAGCGGGCCGGTCTGATCTCCCTCAAGGAGGACGGACGGTCGCGTTCACCGCCGGTGTGCTGCCCTCCACGCTGGTGCACGACGCCTGCTGGACCGAGCGCAGCGACAGTCACGCGGCGCTCGCCCGGGTCGTGGACGATCCCGTTGAGGCCGCAGGTCACCAGGCGCCGGCCACGGAGGTCCCCGACGAGCTGCTGGCCGCGGAGGTCACGGCCGCCACGGGCGGGGGCGTCCCGGTGGCTGGCGCTGGCGACGGAGACGCCGTCCCGCACGACCGAACCCGCCCCGGCCCGCGGCGGCGCCCCGTCCTCCCTCACGGACGCGGAGCTGCGCCTCGCGCTGCTGGTCCGCCAGGGGGCCAGCAACCAGGAGGCGGCGGCGAAGCTGTATCTCAGTCTGAAGACGGTCGAGGCCCGTCTCACCCGCATCTACCAGAAGCTGGACGTCCGTTCGCGCGCGCAGCTGGCGACCGCGGTGAACGCGTGGCCCGGCCACCGGCCGACGGGGCAGACAACGACAGCCCGACGGCGGGCTGACCGCCCGGCTCCAGGGGATCATTGATCTCACACGGTCCGAAACGACCACACGGAGGCCACGATGGGTGCGCAGTCCGAGAACCGGCGCGAGAAGCAGCCCCACGACGCCGTGCGGACTTCCCGCCGCAAGGCGGCCGCGACCGAGAACGTCACCTGGGAGCCCAGCGAGCGCTGGGTGCGCGGGACGAAGGGCGATGTCACCGTCGTCGACAGCCGCCGCCCGATCCTCGTCTGGGAGCCCGGCCGCCCCGTGCCGCTCTACGCCTTCCCCGAGCAGGACGTCCGCACGGATCTTCTGCGCAGGGCCACGGAGCAGGCGACCGGGCGTCATGCGGGATCGACGGTCTTCTACGACCTGGAGATCGACGGCGAGGTGACCAGGAACGCGGCGTGGTCCTACCCCGGCGATGAGCTCGCCGGGTACCTCTCCTTCGAGTGGTTCGGGCAGGACGTCCTCGACCACTGGTACGAGGAGGAGGCGGAGATCTTCGTACACCCGCGTGACCCGCACAAGCGAGTCGACGCCATCCCCAGCAGCCGGCACGTCCAGGTCGAGATCAACGGCACGGTCGTCGCCGACACCTACGCACCGGTGCTCCTCTTCGAGACGCAGCTGCCGACCCGCTACTACGTCCCTCGCGAGGACGTCCGGTTCGGCCTGCTGACCGTCACCGGTCTGCGCACCCAGTGCCCGTACAAGGGCACGGCGACGGAGTACTGGTCCTGGGCGGGCCCCGGCGACGCCCTGGCGAACGTGGCCTGGAGCTACCCTGATCCGCTCGCCGCCGTGCGCGAGATCAAGGGCCTGATCGCCTTCTACAACGAAGCGGTCGACATCATCCTCGACGGCGAGCGGCTGGAGCGCCCGGTCTCCCCCTTCAGCGAGCTGTTCGCGTGAACGGGCGCGGCCAACTGTTCCCGGGAATCCGGCGAGACCGCACCATCGGCGACCAACTCGTCCGACAGCCTGCTGTCGATGTCGGTGTGCCCGGCGGCCGCCGGGCAGACAGGCCGGCTTCACCTTGGCGAGGGTGACCCGACGCGGCCCCCTTCGGGCACCCCATGGGACCGCAGCGGCCCGTTCAGGGCGCGGGTAGCGGCTGCTCGCACCAGATGGTCTTACCGGTGGTGGTCTGGCGGGTGCCCCAGCCCTGGGTGAGCTGGGCGACCAGCAGCAGGCCGCGGCCGCCTTCGTCGAGGGCCCGGCTCCGGCGCAGGTGGGGTGCGGTGCTGCTGGTGTCGGAGACCTCGCAGATGAGCGTGCGGTCGCGGATCAGCCGCAGCTGGATAGGGAGGGCGCCATAGCGGATGGCGTTGGTGACCAGCTCGCTGACCACCAGTTCGGTGATGAACTCCGCCTCCTCCATTCCCCATGCTTCCAGCTGGGCGGTGGCCAGTTTCCGGGCGCGCTCGACCTGGGCGGGGTCGGCGGGGACGTCCCAGGTGGCGACCTGGTCCGGTGGCAGAGCGCGGGTGCGGGCGAGCAGCAGGGCGACGTCGTCGGTGGGGCGGTCGGTCAGCAAGGCGTCGGTCACGGTGTCGCAGGCGGCTTCAAGCGATGCTGCGGGCAGTGCCAGGGCCTGGCGCAGCAGCGCCAGGCCCTGGTCGATGTCGCGGGCACGGGAGGCGATCAGGCCGTCGGTGTAGAGGGCGAGGACGCTGCCCGCGGCCAGTTCCACCTCCGTGGACTCGAACGGCAGGCCACCGATCCCGAGCGGGGGGCCTATGTGCCCGGAGACGGCTTCCACGTCGCCGCCGGGGGTGACGACGAGCGGCAGCGGGTGGCCGGCGGTCGCCAGGGTGCAGCAGCGCGAGATCGGGTCGTAGACCGCGTACAGGCAAGTGGCTCCCACGTCGCCGGACACCACCGTGTCGTATTCGGCACTGCTGGGTTGCTCGTCGCCGATGCGATGGAGGACCAGGTCGTCGAGGTGGGTGAGGAGCTCATCCGGTGGCAGGTCGACGTCGGCCAGGGTACGTACGGCACTGCGCAGCCACCCCATGGTGGCGGAGGCCTGGATGCCGTGGCCGACCACATCACCGACGACCAGCGCGACCCGGCTGCCGGACAGCGGGATCACATCGAACCAGTCGGCGCCTACTCCGGCCTGCGCGCCCGCGGGCAGATAGCGGGAGGCGACCTCCACGCCAGCCTGCTCGGGAATCCGCCGCGGCAGCAGACTGCGCTGCAGGGTCAGCGCGGTGGCGCGTTCGTGGGTGTAGCGGCGGGCGTTGTCGATTGCGACGGCAGCCTTCGCTGCCAGATCCTCGGCCAGGCGCAGCTCCTCCTCCTCGAACGGCTCAGGCTTCTGTGAACGCAAGAAGGTCACCACGCCCATCGTTACGCCCCGTGCGCGCAGGGGCGCCGTGATCAGGGAGTGGATGCCGTAGTCCAGAACCTTCCTGGCCCGCTCCGGGTCCTCGCGCTGCCAGGCGGTGGAGGCTCGCAGGTCGGGCACGAGCGCCGCACGCGCGTAGCCGAAGCTGTGTGCCGTGGCCGGGCCCATGGGGATCGGCGCGCCCGCCGGGAAGAGCGGGGAGCCCGTCCGTATGCCGCTGATGGCCACCCGGCGCAGTTTCGCGGGGTCGCCCGTTGGTGGCTCCTCGCCGCGCAGGACGGGCACTGCCAGGTCGACCGTGACGAAGTCGGCGAACCGGGGGATCGCCATCTCGGCCAGCTCGCGTGCGGTCCGCTCCACGTCGAGGGTGGTGCCAACGGCCACGCTTGCGTCGTACAGCAGCTTGAGGCGCGTGTGAGCCATCTCTATCCGCTCGCTGCTCTCCGCCAGAGACCCCCCCATGGTGTTGAACGCGATTTCGAGCTCGCCGATCTCGCCCGGACCGGTCTCGGGCATGCGCGCGGCGAGGTCGCCATCGGCGAGCCGCCCCGCCACGGCGGCTGCCCTGCGAACCGGCCGGACGATCGCCCGCGTCAGATACCAGGTGAAGACACTGATGAGGATGGCCGATGCCCCGAGTCCGACCGACGCGCCGACTACCGCCCGCTCAGCCACGTCGTCCGAGGCCTTCTGCAGGACCATGATCCTGGAGAGCTCGACCCTGTCGTAGCGGTCGAGCTGCGCCCTGAGGGCGTCGAGGCGCCGCTTTCCCTCATCCGTCGCCTGCAGGCCCAGCGCATAGGGATCACCTCGCTGTGCCGCGTCGACCAGGGGAACCGAATAATCCCGGAGGTACGACGTGCCGGCCTGGGTGATGTCAAGCGCCAGCCGCCTCTGCTCCTCGGTGTCGGCGGCGCGCACGAACCTCTGCGACTCCGCGGGGAGGGCGGTCCGGGCGGCTTCCCACGGCTCGAGGAAGCGATCCTCCTTGGTGATGACGAAGCCGCGCATGCCGGTCTCGAGGTCGATGAGGAGCTTCTCGAAGTTGCCCGCCTCGACGAGTGCTGTCCGGCTCTGCCTCCTCGCCTCCGACGCCTCGCGCATGTCGTTGATGGCGAAAAGCAGCACGGCGAAGGCGAGACCGATCAACAGCGCCAGGATGGCGCTTGCGACGACCGTAAGACGCGTCAATCCGCCTCGCATGCCGGTCACCGTTCGGGGCCTGCCCGACGCTCGCGCCTTCATGGTCTGCCCTTTCGGATAGCGACAATCGAGGCGATGATGGTATTAATCTGACAATAGACGCTGCCTTCGGAGATGGAGAGCCGCGGACAGGGTCCGCGGACGTAGCCGCGGGCGACAGGCTCACGCCTGCCTCGAAGGCACGGGCGTCACTGTCTGACAGCCTGGCGTCGGGGGGGTGGTTCGACTTTTGCCGCGTTGAGCGTCGTCATCCGGTACGTCGGCCGGATCGCCGAGTACGGCTGGTACTTGGGCCGGTCGGTGAAGGACGCGCCCATCAGCGTGGAGTAGTCGTCGAACTGCGTCAGCGGGCCGATCCCGGCGAACGGGCCGACCGTACGGACCATCGAGGCCGTCTGGGCGTTGAGCACCGGGTCCGCCGCGTTTTGCCGCAGGCGAGAAGCCTGTCGAGTCAACCGGACTGAGGTCGCGTGATGTTGCGGCCTACCCGTGGCGGCGCGGGTGCGTTGGACCGGGGCTTCGGTCCATTCGTCGTTCTGCTCGGCCAGGACCGCACCGACCGCCTCGACGCCGTCGCCCGCGCGCTGCACCTGACCAGCGACGAGCGCAGCCACCTGTTCGCCGTGGCCAAGCCCTGCGCGGCCGGTTCACCGAACCGTCGGGCGATGTTTCCAAGAACAAGCAGAAAATGACGACAAAGGTCACCAGTGTGACTGATCCAGGCGTATGACATGCGGCATCCGCGCTCAGTCCCGGAGCAGCTGCGGATTCAGTCCGACGCCCCTCGGATCCACGTCCCCCGAAGAGGAAACGATGCACGCCAGAACCAAGGTCTTCACCGGAGTGGCGGCCTCAATCGCCGCCGGAGCGCTCGCCCTGATCACGGGCCTCGGCCCCGCCCAGGCATCCGTGCAGACGCGCACCGCCGCCGTCTCCACGCAGGCCGTCGCCGCCGCCGAAGCGCCGGAGTTCACCGCCACGCCCGCCAAGTCCTTCGACACCTTCGATGCGAACCAGGGCATTGCCGTAGACAGCAAGTACTTCTACGCGGTGAACAACCGCACCATCACCAAGCACGACAAGGTGACCGGCAAGCCGCTGCTCCAGTTCGCGGGCGTCGCGGGCGGCCCGATCATCCACATGGACAGCGGCTCCGTGGTCAACGGCAAGCTGTACGTCGCAACCTCCAACTACAACCAGCGGCCGATGCAGAGTTCGATCGAGGTGTTCGACCCCCGGACGATGCGCCCCATCGCTACGCACAGCTTCGGGATCGAGCGCGGGTCGATGACCTGGCTGGACCGGCACGACGGAGCCTGGTGGGGCGGCTTCGCCAACTACGACAGGCCGCCGGCGGGCGAGACCGAGCCGTACGGCAAGACGGAGAACACCCAGGTCGTCAAGATGGACGACAACTTCAACGTCACCCAGTCCTGGACCATCCCCGCGACGATCCTCGACCGGTTCAAGCCGATGAGCAACTCCGGCGGATCCTGGGGTCCCGACGGCCGTCTCTGGCTGACCGGTCACGACCTCGACGAGGCATACGTCATGAACATCCCGAAGGCGGCTTCGGAGCTTGAGTGGGCCGCCACCGTCAAGCTCCCCGGGGTCGAGGGTCAGGCCATCGCCTGGGACCGTTCGGCCAAGAAGCCCACGCTGTGGGCGATCAAGCGCTCCACCTCGCAGGCGCTGAGCTTCGACGTGCCCGTCGCCTCCATCAGTGACCCGTCCACGGAGAACTGGCGGATCCTCGGCCCCGGCCACTTCGAGCAGTGACCGCCGGCGGGCCCCGGGCCGGCCCGGGGCCCGCCCGCATTACGCACGGCATGATCGCCTGAACCGGCCCCACCGACCGACGGGGAGCACCAGGCCGGGCTGTGGGAGCGACCGGACCTCGAGCGGGTCGAGCGACCCGCGGTCAATCAAGACGTCGCGGCATAGGTGATCAGCTGGCCGGTGTAGCCGCCGTCGGCCCACACCAGCTGCAGCCGGCAGAAACGCGAGCGCAGCCGGGGCCGCAGCAGACCAAGACAGTCCGTGACAATGTGCCGCTTGCGGCCGTTGACCCGTTGAACGACGCCTCTCGGAGGCGGGCTACCGCGAGATGGTGGGCGCTGACGGCGAGTAGTCGTGTTCCGGGCGATCCGCGGCAGACAGTAGGAGTTCGGTGGTGTGCCGGATGTGTGCGCACAGAGCCGCTGCAGCCGCGCCCGGTTCGCGGGCCAGTGCGGCTTCGAGGAGGGCTCGGTGTTCTCCCGCCAGGTCTCGGCTTGGTTCATCGCCCAGCGGCTGTGACCACCGGCGGTAAAGTTCGGCCTCGTCCCGCAGTCCGAGAGCCATCTGCAACAGCCGCCGATTGGCGCACCCTGCCAGCAGCGCCTCATGGAAGGCAGCGTGGGCGGCGGCCCAGTCGTCGTCGACCCGGTTGTCGTCGCCTTCGGCGGTGTAGGGGGTACGTTCCAGTGTGTGGTGGGCTGCCACGAGCCGGGACTCCCAAGCCAGGTCTCCCTCGACCACCGAGCGACGCAGGACCAGGCACTCGAGTTCGACGCGTGCATCGGTGAGCTCGCCGAGGGTCCCACGCGACAGCGGGGTCACCACGAATCCCTGGTGCGGTTCGGAGCGTACGAGGCCTTGCTCGGCCAGCCGTACCAGCGCCTCCCGCAGTACGGTCACACTCGCGTCGTACTGCGCACTCAGTGTGGGGAACTTCAGCCGGGAGCCGGGAAGCAGCCGCCCGCTGAGAATGTCAGCGCGCAGACGTGCCCGTACCTCGTCGCTCAGCGTTTGATTCCCACCCTTGGACACCATACCTACAGTTTAGCGCAGATCGAATCAGTCGCAAACTTTCGAAACTCACTTGACTAGTCGAGTCTCCTCGTCTACAACGAAGATGTGCCTTTCAGGGACGGCACCGACGACGACACTGTCAGGGAGCGTGGAATGCGTATTGCGAATGTCTCCGGTCGGCTGGCGCTGCTGACGGCTGAGGGCTGGACGGATGTGGCACGGGCCAGCAGGGGGCTGTTCTCGTCAGATCCGCAGGAGATCTACGAGCGGTGGGAGGAGTTCCGGCACTGGGCTGCCGAGGCGCCGCCCGCTGGCGATGTGGCGCTGGAGGAGGCCGACCTGCAGTCCCCGGTCCCGCGACCCCGCCAGGTTCTGGCGATCGGGCTGAACTACAGGTCCCACGCGGAAGAGTCCGGCTTCGGGGTGCCGGAGCAACCTCCGGTGTTCACGAAGTTCCTCACATCGGTCGCGGGCCCGTACGGGGAGGTCAACCTGCCTGACGGCAAAGTGGACTGGGAGGTGGAACTGGTCGCGGTCATCGGTCGCCGGGCGTGGCAGGTGAGCGAAGAGCGGGCCTGGGGCCACGTCGCCGGTCTGACCGTTGGCCAAGACATCTCTGAGCGGGAATTGCAGCTCTCCGGTCCTGTGCCGCAGTTCAGCCTTGGCAAGTCGTATCCGGGCTTCACTCCCATGGGGCCGTACCTGGTTACCCCGGACGAGTTCGACAACCCCGATGATCTCGAACTTGGCTGTGCCATCAATGGCGAGGACGTGCAGAAGGGCCGCACGTCGGACTTGATCTTCTCCGTTCCGCAGCTGATCGCCCGGCTGTCCGCGGTGCTGCCGCTGCTACCCGGAGACGTCATCTTCACCGGCACGCCGGCCGGGGTGGGACTGGGCCTCAGCCCCCAGCGCTTCCTGCACCCGGGTGACGTACTGCGCTCCTACGTCACCGGTATCGGGGAAATAGAGCAGCGATTCATCGGCCCGGCCGAGAAGGACCGGTGACGACGCGGGGTTGCACGGTCACCATGGGCGTGCCGCTGTACCAGGACCACGACGAGTCCGCCGGAGGCACGGGACGCCGGACTCCGTCCGTTCGCTTCGGGAGAGCGTCGCACGCGCCGACGCCTTGGTCGTAGCCTCACCCGAGTACGACTGGTCATATTCCCCGGTGATCAAGAACGCCCTCGACTGGTGTTCGCGTCCGGCGCTCACCTCCGTACCGGCCGGGCGCCCGGCACTGCTCATCGACGCCTCGGGGGCCCGGCGCGCACGGGGCGGGCGCAGTTGCACCTGCGCCCGGTCCTGCTGTCCACCCGCACCCCCGTCTGCTGGACGCCTTGCAGATCGGGAACGCCGCGGCCTTCATCGACGCCGACGGCCGCCTGACCCACAACCCCACCCGCGACCAGTTGGCCGTGCTGTTCGCCGAACAGACCCGAGCCGTGCTCTCGGTTCGCGACACCGCGGTCGCTTGAGAGGAAACACGATGAGCAACGACACCGATCAGAACGTCCTCACCGGCCTGGAACTGAGGCTCTTCCAGCTCTACGCGCTGTTCGGCTCCCCCTCCGACAACTGGGACATCGAGTCGGACCAGACCCAGCGGGCGCTCGCCAACCACGTCGTCTACCTGCGCGAACTCGAAAGTGGCGGCGTGATGTTCATGGACGGGCCGTTCAGGGCGCCGGACTACGACTGGGACGGTTCCGGGATGATCATCGTCCGCGCGGAGTCGCTGGCTCACGCGCGGGCCGTGGCGGAACGCGATCCGCTGTTCACCGAGGGGCTGCGCACCTATGAGGTGTGCGGGTGGCAGTTGAACGAGGGACGGCTCGTCCTGACCGTCGACCTCGACTCCAACCTGGTCGGCATCGCCTGACCCATCGATCATCCGAGGGACTCCGGCCGGGCCTGGGACGGCTGGTCGGCGAACCTCCTCCCCACCACCTCGGCGTTGGTACGGGCGGGCTGCGGATCTGCTTCCGCCCGGCGTCGGTTAACTAGATCATCGCACCGCGCGCGTCCTCTTCCAGCGGTGAGCGTCTGAAATAGCCCGCGGTCGTCCGGCCTGTCGCACAAGCAACTGACCGCGCTCTGCGTCAGGACCACCCGGCCTTCAGATCACGCGGGCGCGGGCCCTTGAGCAGGACGTTCACCAGCGCGTCGAACTCGCTGACCGACAGGCGATGATTCCGGCTTGAACTGCCGTCCTCGCGGCTTCTGACTGCGGGGGGGCCATGCCGCGTGTGGAGCAGTCTGCGTGTCAGGCCTGGTGTGCCCGGGTCCTGGCGGTCTGACTGCTTACCGCGGGGTCGCCCCCGGTTCGATCAGAAGAATGCGAACCAGAGGCAACTTTCGAATATCCATTGACTCACCGAATGCGAGACCGTATATGTGTTTCATCGAGATGAACGCATGTGATGCGGTCGCATGACCACCGGATGGTTGCTGCCCGCGAAGGGCAGGGCCGTCCCAGTACTCAGGAGCGTTGACAATGCCGCTGCACCGGCTCAACTCCCTTGTCATCGGAGTTCCCAACGTCGAGGAGACAGCCGCCTACTACACGGAATTCGGCCTGACGCTGGACGACGAGGGCTGGTTCACCACGCGTGACGGTGGACAGCAAATGAAGATCGTGCATGCCCCGACGCGGCGTCTGGTCGAGGTGAATATCGGAGCCGACGACTCCGATGACCTGGAACGGATCGCCCGCCAACTGGGTCGGCTGGACCTGAAGGTCCAGCATCAGGACGGCGCTGTGGTCACGGAGGAGCCCGTAGCGGGGTTCCGTGCCGTGGTGCGGATCGCCGAACGCCTCCAGCAGGCCGAGGAACCGCCGACCCCCTACAACGGGCCTGGCCGCGTGGAGCGCACAGGGGGTCGTGCGCCCGGCCTGCTGCGGGAGCAGCCCGTCCGGCCCCGCAAGCTCGGCCATGTCGTCGTCGGGTCGACCGATCACGAGGCCACGATGCGGTTCTTCACCGAAGGGCTCGGGTTCAAGACCAGCGACTACATCAAGGGCCAGGGCGCCTTCATGCGCTGCTCCACCGACCACCACAACGTCCTGGTCGTCGGGGCTCCGGTGAACTTCCTGCACCACACGTCGTGGCAGGTTGAGGACATCGACGAGGTCGGACGAGGCGCATTTGCCATGCTTGAGGACCATCCGGAGCGTCATGTGTGGGGGCTGGGCCGCCATCACGCGGGGTCGAACTTCTTCTGGTACCTGAAGGACCCCGCGGGCAGTTTCTCCGAGTACTACTCAGACCTGGACGTCATCCCCGAGGACGAGATATGGAAGCCCGAGGTGCTCGAGGGTGCACTGGGCCTGTTCAACTGGGGGCCGCCGGTGCCCCCGTCCTTCGTCCACCCCGAGGACCTCGCCGCCCTCATGACCGGGGCGCACAGCATCCGCTAGCCGAGATGCGGCCGCACACAAGCACCAGTGAGCTCGGCCGAGCCATGGCACCGCACTGAACAGCACCGACGTCCAGAACCGACGTCCAGAACCGACGCCGAACAATAATCAAGGAGTGATCCCATGCCAAAGCCAGGCGACCACATCGTGGTCATCGGCGGCACCAAAGGGCTAGGGCTCGACATCGCCGAAGCGTGCTGCGCGCTGGGGGCGACCGTCACCGTGGCCGGCCGGGATCTTGAGCGCGCCAAGACTGCGGCGGCCTCGATCGGCGACTCCGCGCAGGGACGGTGTTGTGACCTCACCGACTGGGACTCGCTGGCAAGTCTCTTCCAGGAGATCGACCGCGTCGACCACTTGATCCTCACAGCGCTCGACCGCGACAACAACACCATCGAGGATTTCCGACCCGACGACAGCGCCCGAACCTTGGTGATGAAGAACGTCGGTTACGCGGTCGCGGTGCAGCAGGCGTTGCCGAAGTTCTCTTCGCAGGCCTCGGTCGTGATGTTCAGTGGACTGTCGATGTGGGTCCCGATGCCGGGATCGACGACGATCTCCATGGCCAACGGTGGGGTCATCGGACTGATGAACTCCCTCGCGCTGCAGATCGCGCCGGTCCGCGTCAACGCGGTCACTCCCGGGGTCATCGTCGGCACAGACGCGGTCGAGCACGCCTCGCAGGAGCAAGAGGACCGGTACGAGCAACTGCGGCAACAGACTCCTGGTAAGCGACTGCCCACTTCCCAGGACATCATCGCCGCAACATTCGCCCTCACCGACAACCCGGGCATCAATGCTGCCAACCTCGTCGTGGACGCCGGTATGCGTCTCGCGTAACTCCCTCGGCGAGTTCTGACCACGAAAGAAATCCGACCAGCGCCGGTGCGTGGTCCTTGGACCACCAACTGACCATCGGCTACACCCAGCCCGTGGCATGGGGTACGGCAGCCGTGGTCATCGGGCTCATCCCCCTCCCTGTCAGTCTTTGGTGAGACGCCCGGCACATCGGGGAGCGGTGCCCTACGCGACCCGGACATCACATCAGCCCGCACCAAACGGGCCGGCACGACCTCGATCTGCAAGGAAGCAGGAGGAACCCCGGTGACCGAACGTACCCTGATCCGCAATGGTCATGTCCTCAGCCAGGACGACGCCATCGGCGAGATCGCGAACTGCGACATCCTCATCACGAACGGCGTGATCACCGCCATCGGTCCCGATCTCGCCGGAGACGGCTCGATCGATGCCCAGGTCGTCGACGCGACCGCGATGATCGTTATCCCCGGCTTCGTCGACACCCACCGCCATACTTGGCAGACCCTCATCCGTGGCAGCCTGCCGTGCTGCACCCTCGACGGCTACCTCGGCGAGATCATGGGCCGCTTCGGCCCGGTGTACCAGCCGGAAGACATACGCGCCGGCAACCTGCTGGGCGCCCTGGAAGCGCTCAACGCCGGGATCACCACCCTGGTCGACTGGTCCCACGCGAACAACACGCCCCAGCATGCCGACGCCGCGATCGACGGCCTACGGGAGAGCGGCATCCGTGCCATGTACGCCTACGGCACACCTGCGGCCGGCGACTACTGGGGCTTCAGTCCCCTCCCCCACCCAATGGACGCACGCCGGGTGCGCGAACAGTACTTCGCGACCGACGACCAGTTGCTCACCTTCGCGCTGGCCTTGCGCGGGCCGGGAATGTGCACCCCCGACGTCGTCGACCACGACTGGGCGCTCGCCCGCGAACTCGACGCCCGTATCACCGTCCACGTGGGTCAACGCGTCACGGGGTTCAAGACCGACATGGTCGCCGAGCTGCACAAGGCCGGGCTGCTGAACGCCAGCACAACCTACGTGCATTGCAACGACACCACCGAGGAAGAGTGGAAGTTGATCGCCGACTCCGGCAGCACGGTCTCCCTCTCCCCCTACGTCGAGCTGCTGATGGGGCACGGATACCCGGTACACGGCAAGGCCCTCGCCCATGGACTGCGGCCCAGCCTCAGCGTCGATGTCGTCACCAGCGTGCCCGGAGACATGTTCACGCAGATGCGCACCGCGCTTGCCGCGGAACGCATTCTCTCCGCCAACGACGATCACGACGTCGCCTTCGCCCCGAGCCTGACCCACCGCGACGTACTGCGCGCCGCCACCATCGACGGTGCCGCAGCGTGCGGGCTCGACCACCGCACGGGCAGCCTGACTCCCGGCAAGGACGCCGACATCGTGCTGCTCCGGACCGACCGGATCAACACATTCCCGGTCATCGACCCGGCGTCCACCGTGGTGGTGTCCGCCGACACCTCCAACATCGACACCGTTCTCGTACGCGGTACCGTCCACAAGCGCAATGGCGCCTTGACGGCCAACGTGCACGACGCCATGGCACAAGGCGTACAGGCTCGTGACCGCGTCCAGAGCGCCATCTCCCCACTCCAACCGGCGTTCTGACCGCACTTCCCCCCCAGACCGCATCCAGCCCCTGCCCACGACTGCGAGCAGAGCACAGTACGCCAGGGACCCGGACCCGCCGTCCTCCTCGGCGCCAAAATCGGGACATCCGCCCTCGGGGTCCCGGTTGGCCAGTTCGGCTGCCTGGGTGGCGCCCGCACCGCGAGTGCATCCGCGGCAATGCGTGGCAATGCCGCTCACCCGCACGAAGCAGCCCGTGCACGCCTCCCCCGACAACAGGAGCCGTTCGTGAGCAGTGCCACCACTTCTTCCGCCGATGTGCCCGTTTCCGGTCGTCCAGTCGCACCCGCCCCGGTACCGACGGCATGGGCTCGTCGGATATCGGGGCGCGTACCGGAAGTCCCCTGCCCCGTCATGCATCCGCCCCCAGCCCCGATCCGGAGCCTCACATGAACAGAACAGCCGACGCATTCCACGCCGAACGTGAATCCATTCGCCTTCTGGAAAGTCGGCGCTACCGGGCTATGCTCGCAGGCGACGTCACGACACTGGCTCGCTTGCTGTCCGATCAGCTGTGTTATTCCCACTCAGATTCCAGCAGGGACACCAAGGAGTCTCTGCTGGGCAAGATGGCAGACTCCGTTCTGAAATACATCGAAATCGAACACGACGACGACGGCATCCTCTTCGCGGGCGATGCGGCTGTCGTGGTGGGCAGGATGATCGCCACGGTGGAACTCGGCGGTTCCGTCAAGCAACTTGACAACAGGTGCCTCGCCGTCTGGTCGAAAGCCGGCGGCAGCTGGCAACTGCTTGCCTACCAGCCGACTCCCGCTACCGCCCACTGAGCCCGGATCGACCGGTGATGTCTGTGGAGTGTGGGGTCGGCGATGTTGAGATGCCTTGTCGCGGACCCAGTAGCAGCGGTCCGCAGTATCACGCGAAGCCTGCGGCGTCGTTAGAGGCCCACGGCCATGAGCCCCGGCGCAGACCAGCCCAGGACAGGCGGGCGAAGGGACATACACGGCGAAGACCTCACCGTGTTCCACGGCCGACCGGGCCTCTTCCGTGTCCGGCAGCGGCCGGACACGGAAGGCGTCCGGTGCCGGCTCGGACAGCCGTCCCTCCACCGATTCCGCCTCCGCCGCCGCACCCACCACCGCGACCAGCAACTCACGGTCCGTGCTCGTCGGGGTCGACATCAGAGTCCGCATGCGCCACCTGAGCCCCGGTGTCGGCGACGGCAATGCGGAGCATCCCGTCATCGAGGGCCAGGAATAGCGTCATGTCCGAGCGGCCGTGCTGAACTGCGTTGACGGCCAGCTCGTCGACGATGAGCACGGCGGAATCCCAGTACTCTTCGTCAATCTGCCAACGGCTGAGCAAGTCCCCAGTGAAACGGCGAAGCATACGCACGAATGCGGCCTGTGAGGGCACCGCCGCCACGGCCTGACGCGGCGCACCGCCGCCAGTCAACGTATGGGGATTTTCGGATACCGACATCACTGCCGCCCTCCGCGACATGTCCTACGAACCCTTCACCCGCCCCGTCCACCTGCCCGGGATCACCCCCTGACCGGCAACAACCCCGAGAGCGGAGGACTTTGAAATCGCCCTGGGCTCATGCGGCGGTGCTAACCGGTGCGGCCGTCGCTCGCCGCAGCGCTGCCTCGTCGACGCCGGGCGCCAGTTCCCGCAGGACCAGTCCCCTGCTGGTCACATCGAGGACCGCGAGGTCGGTGATGATCTGGTGCACGACCGCTCGCCCAGTGAGCGGGAGGCTGCAACGTTCGACGATCTTGGGTGTGCCGTCCTTCGCGGTGTGCTCCATCAGCACGATGACGCGTCGCGCGCCGTGCACAAGGTCCATGGCCCCGCCCATGCCTTTGATCATCTTGCCTGGGACAGACCAGTTGGCGAGGTCGCCGGTTGCCGACACCTGCATCCCGCCGAGGATGGCGACATCGAGGTGACCGCCACGGATCATGCCGAACGACAACGCGGAGTCAAAGAACGCAGCGCCAGGCAGGGTGGTGATGGTCTCCTTGCCGGCGTTGATCAGGTCGGGACTCTCATCACCCGGGGCTGGGTAGGGGCCGACACCGAGGATGCCGTTCTCGCTGTGCAGGACCACGCCGACGCCCTGGGGAAGGTGATTCGGGACAAGGGTCGGCAAGCCGATGCCCAGGTTGACGTACTGGCCGTCGGTGAGTTCGGCCGCGGCCCGGCGGGCCATCTGCTCCCGGGTCAGAGCCATCAGCGGATCTCCTTTGCCGATGCACCGGTCCCGGCTGTCAGGACGGTGCGCTTCTCAATGCGCTTCTCTATCCGTGCGACCGGAACGACACGCTGGACGAAGACACCTGGGACGTGGACCTGCGCGGGGTCGAGTGAGCCCGGCTCAACCAGCCGTTCGACCTGGGCAATCGTGATGCGGCCCGCCATGGCACACAGGGCGTTGAAGTTACCCGCGGCCGCGGAGAACACCAGATTGCCGTGCCGGTCGCCGACAGCGGCGTGCACAAGCGCGAAATCGGCGGCGATGGCCTCTTCCAGTACGTAGTCCTGGGTGCCGAAGCGGCGCGTCTCCTTGGCCGGCGAGGCGACCATGATGCTGCCGTCCGGGGCGTAGCGCCAGGGAAGTCCGCCTTCGGCCACCTGGGTGCCGATACCGGCCGGGGTATAGAAGGCGGGAATGCCGCACCCGCCTGCCCGCAGCCGTTCGGCGAGCGTGCCCTGTGGGATGAGTTCGACTTCCAGCTCGCCGGCGAGGTACTGCCGGGCGAACTCTTTGTTCTCGCCTACATAGGAGGCAGTCACCCTGGCGACCTGATGGGCCGCCAGAAGACGGCCGAGACCCCAGTCGTCGACTCCGCAGTTGTTGGAGACCACCCGCAGACCATGGACCCCGGACTGGTGCAAGGCGTCGATCAGTTCGTTCGGAATACCGGAGAGACCGAAGCCACCAACAGCCAGGGACGCACCGTTCAGCACGTCCCCGACAGCAGCTGCGGGGCTGGAGATGACCTTATCCATCGGCGGATGCCTACTTTCGCTGGTGTACGCCGGACGCCGTTTGGTTCGTCCGTGGCACAGGTGATCAGCAGTTGTGCGGTGTGCACGGTGCGCTCCGGCAGCCGCTCGGCGGCGGGATCGGCGTCGTATGCGATGACCGCCTGGAGCCGCCCCCCCCCGCTCACCTCGATGTCACGGTCCGGCTCCTGCCGAACGACACCGACTGCCAGAACAGTTCGGCCTCCTCACACAAAGCGCGGGCGGCGCAGCCGCCACACACGTCGGGCACTTCAGCCGCCGACCTGAGAGATCACTCGCCCACCCAAGATGTCGCCGCGTAGCAGCTGGCACACACCGTCCGCGCGAGCCCTTTCAGTTCCCTGCCTTGGCATGCGAATACTCTAGCATGAAAAGAATCTGATCGATATTTTCGAATTGTCATTGACCCTTCAAGTAGAAGCCCATATAAAGGCACATGGCCCCGTCGGCGAGAGAGCAGCGCCGCGCCACAACCACCGGCCGCAGACCCCGTTCACTTCTCCGGCCGCACCGCACAACCGGCCGCACCGCAAAGGGGACGTCTCATGTCTGGAACGACCGGTACCACCTCAGTGATCGTCGCGGGCGCCCGTACGCCCATGGGACGCCTGCTCGGCTCGCTCAAATCCTTCTCCGG
>NZ_JBSFMS010000052.1:0-47008 GCF_053599675.1 Streptomyces sp. NPDC000880
GTCCAACTCCACCTCCTCGATCTCCTCGAAACAGACATCACGCGAACCCGCTGGCCCCAGACCTGAAACGACGACCTGCGAAGTCCGGGTCTAGTCCTCCTTGGGTAACTGCCCGGTCACGCACTGGACTCAGAAAGTAGTCGCACGCCCCTCGTGGCAGTGATGTGTCGTACCCCACACTGGGGTGCGGTGCCTGAGTCCCCGGAGCGCGGCCGGTCCACCCACAGTGGCCTCTCAACCCCCGCGGATCCGTTCATCGTGTACGGGACGGAAAGCGGCCCGGCCGCCTCCGTCCCGCTGCCGCACGCCCCCGAACCGGCAGCGATCACCCTGGAGGTCGCCCCCGTGCAGACCCAGACCCTGACCGAGACCGATGCTGTCGCGGCCGTGTCCGCGCAGGTCCCCGAGCAGAGCCGGGCCGAACATCACCCCGAGACCGTGGCCGTTCCCGAAGCGGTCCCGGAGACCGTCGTCGAGGATCCCGTGGAAGTGCCCGAGCCTCCGGAACGACGGGTAGGCCGCATCGACAGCGGTGGGCCCTCATCCGACCTGTTCCGTCAGTATCTGCGGGAGATCGGCAGGATTCCGCTGCTCACGGCCGTCGAGGAGGTCGAACTGGCGCGGCGCGTCGAAGCCGGTCTGTTCGCCGAGGAGCGGCTCGGCAAGACCCCCGACATCGACGACTCCCAACTCGCCGTCGACCTCGACAAATTGGTGGTCATGGGCCGGATGGCGAAGCGCCGGCTGATCGAGGCAAACCTCCGGCTCGTCGTCTCCGTCGCCAAGCGCTACGTAGGCCGCGGGCTGACCATGCTCGACCTCGTCCAGGAGGGAAACCTGGGCCTGATCAGGGCGGTCGAGAAATTCGACTACGCCCGCGGCTACAAGTTCTCCACGTACGCGACCTGGTGGATCCGCCAGGCCATGTCCCGCGCCCTCGCGGACCAGGCACGCACCATCCGCGTCCCGGTCCATGTCGTCGAGCTGATCAACCGGGTCGTCCGCGTCCAGCGCCGGATGCTCCAGGAACGCGGCTACGAACCCACTCCCGAGGAGGTCGCCATCCAGCTGGACCTGCCGCCCGAGCGGGTCAGCGAGGTGCTGCGGCTGGCCCAGGAGCCGGTCTCCCTGCACGCGCCGGTGGGGGAGGAGGACGATGTCGCCCTCGGGGATCTCATCGAGGACGGCGACGCGGCGTCCCCGGTCGAGTCCGCCGCGTTCCTGCTGCTGCGCGAGCACCTCGAGGCGGTGCTCTCCACCCTCGGCGAGCGCGAACGGAAGGTCGTCCAGCTGCGCTACGGGCTGGCCGACGGCAGGCCGCGCACGCTCGAAGAGATAGGCCGGATCTTCGGCGTGACGCGTGAACGCATCCGCCAGATCGAGTCCAAGACCCTCAACAAGCTGCGCGACCACGCCTTCGCGGACCAACTCCGCGGCTACCTCGACTAACTGGGGGCTTCGCCCCCAGACCCCCAGTCCTCAATCGCCGGACGGGCTTGAACTGTGCGGCCATGCCCACGTTTACAGCCCCGCCGGCGTTTGAGGCGCAGGGTCTGGGGCGGAGCCCCAGCGAACTACTCCACCTCCACCACCGCCTGCGCGAACTGCGCCGCGTACAGCCGCGCATACGCACCCTCCGCCGCCAACAGCTCCTCATGCGTGCCCTGCTCGACTATCGTGCCGTTCTCCATCACCAGGATCACATCCGCGTCCCGGATGGTGGAGAGCCGGTGCGCGATGACAAAGCTCGTGCGCCCGTGGGCCAGGTGCGCCATCGCCTTCTGGATGAGCACCTCGGTACGGGTGTCGACCGAGCTCGTCGCCTCGTCGAGCACCAGGATCACCGGGTCGGACAGGAACGCACGCGCGATGGTGATCAGCTGCTTCTCGCCCGCGCTCACGCCCGAGCCCTCGTCGTCGAGCACCGTGTCGTAGCCGTCGGGGAGCGTACGGATGAAACGGTCGGCGTGCGCCGCGCGCGCCGCCTCCTCGATCTCCTCCCGCGTCACCTCGCGGGACGCGCCGTACGCGATGTTGTCCGCGATCGTGCCGCCGAACAGCCAGGTGTCCTGGAGCACCATCCCTATGCCGGAGCGCAGTTCCTCCCGCGACATCTTCGCGATGTCCACGCCGTCCAGGCTGATCCGGCCGGCTGTGACCTCGTAGAACCGCATCAGCAGATTCACCAGCGTCGTCTTGCCCGCACCCGTCGGGCCGACGATCGCGACCGTATGACCCGGCTCCACGCTCAGCGACAGATCCTCGATGAGCGGCTTCTCCGGGTCGTACCGGAAGGCGACCTTCTCCAGCGAGACCTGTCCCAGCCGCTGTCCTGGCCGCTCGGCCGACGGAGCGTCGGCCTCCTGCTCGTCCGCGTCCAGCAGCTCGAAGATCCGCTCGGCCGACGCGACGCCCGACTGCACGAGGTTCGCCATCGAGGCGACCTGCGTCAGCGGCATCGAGAACTGCCGGGAGTACTGGACGAACGCCTGCACATCGCCGATGGACAGCGCGCCGGACGCGACCCGCAGCCCGCCGACGACCGCCACCAGCACATAGTTGAGGTTCGAGACGAAGAACATCAGCGGCTGCATCACCCCGCTGTTGAACTGGGCCCTGAAACCCGCCTCGTACAGCTCTTCGTTCTGCTCGGCGAAGCCCTGCGCCGACTCGTTCTGTCGCCCGAAGACCTTCACCAGCGCATGGCCGGTGTACATCTCCTCGATATGGGCGTTGAGTTTGCCGGTGGTCGTCCACTGCTGCACGAAGTGCGGCTGCGAACGCTTGCCGACCCTCGTCGCCACGAAGACCGACACCGGCACCGTCACCAGCGCGACCAGCGCGAGCAGCGGCGAGATCCAGAACATCATCGCCAGCACGCCCACGATGGTCAGCAGCGAGTTGATCAGCTGTCCCATGCTCTGCTGCAGCGTCTGCGAGATGTTGTCGATGTCGTTCGTCGCCCGGCTGAGCACCTCGCCGCGCTTGGCCCGGTCGAAGTACGAAAGGGGCAGCCGCGACAGCTTCGCCTGCACGTCCTCCCGCATCCGGAACACGGTCCGGTTGATCACCCGGATCGACAGCCGCGTCGACACCAGCATCAGCAGACCCGCGGCCACATACACCACCAGCGCCACCAGCAGCACCTTGCCCACGGCGGTGAAGTCGATGCCGTCGCCGGGCGTGAAGTCCACGCCGGACAGCATGTCGGCGAGCCCGCCCTGGTCCTTGTCCCGCAGGCCGGCGATCGCCTGCTCCTTGCTGGTCCCCGTCGGCATCTCCCGGCCGACGACCCCCGCGAAGACCAGGTCGGTCGCCTGCCCCAGTATCTTCGGCCCGACCACCGCGAACGCGACGCTCAGCACAGCCGCCGCGAGCATCACCCACAGCGTCGCACGCTCCGGCGCGAGCCGCCGCAGCAGCCGCTTGCCCGAGCCCGTGAAGTCCATGGACCGCTCGACCGGTCCCATCATCATCCGTCCGCCCGGCCCGCTCATGCGGCCTCAGCCTCCGTCAGCTGCGAGAGCACGATCTCTCGGTAGGTCTCGTTGCTCTCCATCAGCTCGTGATGGCTGCCGGTCCCCACGACCTGCCCCTCGTCCAGGACGACGATGCGGTCGGCGTCGCGGATGGTCGACACCCGCTGGGCGACTATCACCACCGTCGCCTCGGCGGTCTCGCGCGCCAGCGCCCCGCGCAGCGCGGCGTCCGTCGCGTAGTCCAGCGCCGAGAAGGAGTCGTCGAAGAGGTAGATCTCCGGCCGCTGCACCAGGGTCCTGGCGATCGCGAGGCGCTGGCGCTGCCCGCCGGAGACATTGGTGCCGCCCTGCGCGATCGGCGCGTTCAGCCCGCCTTCGAGATCCCGTACGAAGTCGGCGGCCTGCGCCACTTCCAGCGCCTGCCACAGCTCGTCGTCGCTCGCGCCGGGCTTTCCGTACCGAAGATTCGTGGCCACCGTCCCGGAGAAGAGATACGGCTTCTGCGGCACGAGCCCCACCGTCCTCGCCATCAGCGCCGGATCGAGCTCACGCACATCCACCCCGTCGACGAGCACCTCGCCGCCCGTCACATCGAACAGCCGCGGTACGAGCCCCAGCAGCGTCGACTTCCCGCTGCCCGTCGACCCGATGATCGCGGTCGTCTCACCGGGCCGCGCCACCAGATCGACGCTGCGCAGCACAGACTCCTCGGCCCCCGGGTATCGGAACTCCACGTCCCGCACCTGAAGATGCCCGTGGCTGTGCAGCTGCCGTACGGGCGCGGACGGCGGCACCACGCTCGAATCGGTCGTCAGCACCTCCTCGATCCGCTCGGCGCAGACCTCGGCGCGCGGCACCATCATGAACATGAAGGTGGCCATCATCACAGCCATCACGATCTGCATCAGATACGCGAGGAACGCGGTCAGCGCGCCGATCTGGATCGCGCCGCTGTCGACCCGGTGGGCGCCGAACCAGACGACGGCGATGGACGACACATTCACCACCGTCATCACGGTCGGGAACATCAGCGCCATCAGCCGGCCGGTGGACAGGGACACATCGGTCAGCTCGGTGTTGGCTCCGCGGAACCGCTCCTTCTCGTACTCGTCGCGTACGAAGGCGCGGATGACGCGGTTGCCGGTGATCTGCTCCCGCAGCACCCGGTTCACCTTGTCCAGACGCTCCTGCATCGTCCGGAACAGCGGCCGCATCTTCTTGACGATCAGCGACACCGCGATGCCGAGCAACGGCACCACCGCGAGCAGCACCGCCGACAGCGGCACATCCTGGCCGAGCGCCATGATGATGCCGCCGACGCACATGATCGGCGCCGAGACCATCAGCGTGAACGCCATCAGGACCAGCATCTGCACCTGCTGGACGTCATTGGTCGTGCGGGTGATCAGCGACGGCGACCCGAAGTGCCCGACCTCGCGCGCGGAGAAACTCTGCACCCGGTCGAAGACGGCGGCCCGGACATCGCGCCCGAGCGCGGACGCGGTCCGCGCGCCGAAGAAGACGGCTCCGATGTTGCAGACGACCTGGACGACGCTGACTGCGATCATGACCGCGCCGACCCGGAGGATGTAGCCCGTGTCCCCCTTCACGACACCGTTGTCAATGATGTCCGCGTTGAGGGTGGGCAGATAGAGGGTTGCGCTGGTCTGCAGCAGTTGGAGCACCACCAGCAGGGCGATGGGTTTCTGGTACGGACTGAGATACGTCCGTAGAAGTCGTATCAGCACACGCTGTCTCTCGGGGTCGGCAAGGTCGAGGGGTCACCCCATCTTGCGACACTGCGCCCCAGGAACCTCAAGGGATTAATTCAAGGCAGGGTCAAGATGTCGGGTTGAACGCCCCGGGGTGGATCTGATCCCGCGTCGCGCCGTATTGCTGGCGCACCGCCTGACCCACCGCCAGTTCCTCGCCCGGCTCGAATACCTGCGCCGCGGCGCCCTGCCAGGCCGGCGGAGTGGCCGGCGACAGCGTGCCCTGCGAGACCCCGAGCGCCCACGCGGCCTGCCGGGCAGCGCCCAGCGCCGCGTAGTCGGCGGGCTGCGGCACGACGACCTGCGCCCCGAAGATCGCGGGCGCCGCGGCCTGGACGGCGGGCAGTTCGGCGGCCCCACCCAGCAGAAACACCCTGCGCACCTCGACCCCGCGCCCGCGCAGCACGTCCATGGCGTCCGCGAGCGAGCAGAGCATGCCCTCGAAGGCGGCCCGCGCCAGATGCTCGGGCTTCATCGACTCGCGGCGCAGACCGCTCAGCGTCCCGGCGGTGTGCGGCAGTTGCGGAGTGCGCTCGCCCTCCAGATACGGCAGCATCACAAGCCCGGACGAACCGGGCGTCGACTTCATGGCCAGCGCGGAGAGCTCGTCGAGATCCTCCAGACCCAGCAGCTCGGCCGTGCCGCGCAACGCCCGTACGGCATTGAGCGTGTGCACCACCGGCAGATGCATCCCGGTCGCGTCGGCGAACGACGTAATCATCCCGCTCGGGTCGGCCAGTGCCTCGTGGTGCACGGCCATCACGGAGCCGGAGGCCCCCAGCGACACCACCGCGTCGCCGACCCCGACGCCAAGCCCGAAGGCCGCCGCCATCGTCTCGCCGGTCCCGGCGGAGATCAGCAGCCCCTCGGGCGTCGTACCCGCGGCATCGGCCGGACCGAGCACCTCGGGCAGCGCGCACTGGTGCCCGAGCGCCAGCTCCACCAGGTCGGGCCGGTACGAGGCGGTGCCCGCCGACCAGAAACCGGTGCCGGAAGCGCCGCCGCGGTCCGTGGTCCTGCGGGCCGGCCGCCCGAGCAGCTGCCACACCAGCCAGTCGTGCGGCTGCATCACCGACGCGACGCGCTGCGCCGGCTCGGGCTCGGAGCGCGCCATCCAGCGCAGCTTCGCCACCGGCTGCGCGGACTGCGGCACCGAACCGACGGCCTCGGCCCAGGCCTGCCGCCCGCCCAGCGCGTCGATCAGATCCGCCGCGGCGGCCTGCGCCCGCTTGTCATTGCCGAGCAGCGCGGGACGTACGAGATTGCCCTGCGCGTCCAGCGTCAGCAGACCGTGCTGCTGCGCGGAGACGCCGATGGCCTGCACGCCTTCGAGCAGCCCGCCGGCCGCGGCCTCGCCGAGCGAAAGCAGCCATACCTGCGGATCGATCTCGGTGGCCTTCGCCTCGACGGGGTGCGGCGCGTACCCCTGGCGCAGCACGGCACCCGTGTCCGTGTCACAGACGACGATGCGCGTGAATGCAGACGAACTGTCCAAGCCGGCGACTATCCCCATGAGTGAAGATTCTGCCGCACGCCCGGAGGTTACGTATTAGTGGTGCCCCAGTCGTCCTCGCTGCTCGCACTCCGCTCCCGCAGGGACCGCACCCGTTCGGCCACCGAGTCGGGCACCCGGTCCCCGACCTTCTCGCTCACCGTCTGGAAGGCCTTGCCCGCGACCTCGCGGCCGTTCTGTGCCGCGGACTCCACGGCATTGCGCACGGCGGGATTCCGGGAGAACTCGCGCACGGACTTCTTCAGCTGCTCGTAGCGCTCGCGCCCGGCACGCGTGCCGATCACGTAGCCGAGGGCCAGTCCGGCGAAGAACGTGAGCTTGTACCGCATGGCTGCCACCCTTCCCTTACGTCGGTGCTCGCCGCCTACCCGGCCAGGCCCGTGATCACCCGGGCCTAACCGATTGGCGGAGCACCCCCCTGCTTGCGCTAATGTATGTGTCGCAGCAAGCGCACGCCCCCCGGGAGACCCGGGGTAGGTACGTTCGGTGCACACGCAGCAATCCCCTGTAGCTCAATTGGCAGAGCAGCCGGCTGTTAACCGGCAGGTTACTGGTTCGAGTCCAGTCGGGGGAGCGCGATCCCCTGTAGCTCAATTGGCAGAGCATTCGGCTGTTAACCGGAGGGTTGCTGGTTCGAGTCCAGCCGGGGGAGCAGATACCGGAAGAGGGCCCCGTAGGGGGTCCTTTTTCATGTCCTGGACGACTTCGGGGGACTTCTGGACGGCTCCTGGAACCGGGCAGGGGGCAGCGCAGTCCTCATGATTGTGCGTTGCCGACCATCCGAGGCAGGAGATCGTATGAGCGGCTATGCTGCGGCAGACGGCGCGCACATTTGTGCGCGACGCGCCGTTAGGGGCGGTAGCTCAGCCGGTTAGAGCAGCGGACTCATAATCCGTCGGCCGTGGGTTCGAGTCCCACCCGCCCCACCGCGAACCATCCATGCAGAAACGTTCTGACCTGCGCAAACGCAGTAGTGAGGCCCCTCGCGAATCTCGTGAGGGGCCGTCGCTTTCTCCCGGACCAAGATCCAGTGGACACGCAGCGGACGCGGCGTGTCCGAAATGTAGCTGATGTTCGATGAGCCGCATGTGGTCTAAAAAGTGATCAGAGTCGATGCTGTCGCGTGCGGTGGAATCGGACTTGGAGCCTTGAGTGAGCTCGCTGCCGGCTTCGTGCCGCCCCTACTCGCGGGAGCTCTCCCGCAGTGGATGTTGGTGATGTATCTTGAGTATGTACATCGTGGACTCTCGGGTGGGGTGGTGAGCATGTCCGTTACGCAGATCGATCTCGATGACGAGGCGCTGGCCGAGGCGATGCGCCTGATGGGCGTGACGACGAAGAAGGAGACCGTCAACGCGGCTCTGCGGGACTATGTGGCTCGCATCAGGAGGCTTGAGGCCGCGGAGAAGCTGGCCGAGCGGGGCGAGCGCGGCGAGTTCGAGGAGGCAGCAGCTGCGTACGACGCTGCAAAACACGCGCGGCGGGCGGCCTTTGAGTGATCACGTATCTCGTTGACACCTCTGCGCTGTGGCACCTGTTCCGTACCCCTGGGGCGCTGCGTCCCTGGGAGGGGCACATCGCTGCCGGGGTGTTGCGTGTCTGCGAGCCGACGCGCACCGAGTTTCTGTACTCGGCCACCACCCCGTCGCATCGCGACGAGTTGGCCGGGGAGCTGGATGCTCTGTGCCAGCTTTCGCCGGTCCCGAAGAACGCGTGGCGCTGGGTCGACACCGCCCAGTACAAGCTCACGCAACGCGGTCAGCACCGTGCCGCGGGAGCCATCGACCTCCTGGTGTGTGCGACAGCGGTCCACCACGGTCACACCGTGCTCCACGTGGACAATGACTTCGGCACTGTGGCGGCGGTCCTCAAGGAAGTACAGCAGCGCGACGTGCGCGCCTGACCATGATGTGTTTCAGCCGCGGCTACCACCAGTCCGCAGGAGACCGTCCACGTCGGACGCGCCCTGATCGACTCCGCCGCACGGCGCGTCCTGCTGGTCGACCACACCAAGTTCTCCCGGCAGGGTCTGTACACCCTCGCCCCTCTCACGGCCTTCGACACCGTCCTGGTCGATGACGGTCTTCCGCTTGAAGAAACGGCCGCATCCGCGACGCCGGAGTGGCACTCAGAGTCGTCAGACGGCTGAACATGACCGCCGAGTCGTACAGGACCTCCACGCCCGCTCCATCGAGCGAGCCTGTTGGCGGTATCCCACGCACCAGCGGCTCAAGTGCTTGGCGGTGGTGGGTATACGCCCGCCCCGCCCACACGCCGCCCCACTGAAGGTCACCGTCGAAGGGACAGGGGTCGACGGTCGCCCACCCTTGGCGGAACGGCCCAACTGGAGCCGCCGACACGTGCTTCGCCGGGGCCCTGGTCGGGTCGACGGGGCGGAATGGTCAGTGTCTGAAGGCGTCCTTGATCTTCGCCCCGGCCTGCTTGATGTTGCCCTTGACTTGGTCTCCGCGGCCTTCGGCCCGCATGCGCCGACTGCCGGTGGCGCGGCCGGTTGTCTTCTTGGCGCCGCCTTTCATCGCTTCGGCCTTGTGCGCGATCTTCTTCGCGATACTCATGGGTGGCCACCCTGGGTGAGTTGTCTGCTGGGGTTCGGTGGCAGGAATACCGTGGCGCCGGCCGGTCAGCGATCTGCGCGTGCGGCCGCACGCCTACTGGGGGGTGGATCGGTGCCCGAAGTGCAGTCTGCTGCGGCGACCGCTGTCCGGGGCTCGAGTGCGATCATCGTGGGGTGAGTCGTTCCCCCGGGCATTTGCATTGTCCGCGCGGGCGGGCTCGCGTTGGTCGACTAGGTCGTCGCGGTCCCTCCCGGCAGAGGCCGTCTCGCGGCGCGACGGCTTGCGTCCGCGGTGCGCGGTGCTGCCACGGCGAGAGGTACGGCGTACGCCGGTCAGGAGCAGGCTCAGTCCAAACAGGGCCGCTGCCCCGACGACGATGCCGTAAAGGAAGAGCGTGCCGGTGGAGCCGGTCACGTCGAAGCCGAATACCGAGAACCCGCCGGTGACCTCGTGCGCGCTGCCACTGTTGGTGACAACAGCGGCCACGCCGACGACTACTGCGGCGATCAGGATGATGAGTCCGAGGATGACGATCATGACTCGCTCCAAGGATCTGCTTCGTATCTCCCTACGGTAGAACTGCACCGTCCACGAAGCCACTGCGACAGGGACGGCATGATGCCCCGGGATTGGTGGTCCACTCGCTGGAGACCATCGACCGCGATGCCGCTCGGCCGTCCCCCCCGTGCCAACACTGGCGCGTGCCAGAGCTGCGGCAGTGTGGACGTGACGACCGTGTGGCTTTGGGGCGCCGGCCGGGGGCGGCCGGACATCGTGTGGGCCGGCGGGTCAGCGGGTCGGGCGTCGGCGCAATGCCGACCGCACGGCGAGGTACCCCACGTCGGCGAAGCATGCCCTCGACGGCCACGTCGATGATGCCCAGCACGATCGCGACGACAAGCAGCGCCCCGGAAAGCGGTCGGTACGATCCCAGCCCCGGCGGCCGGGCGCACCTGGTCATCGACAACCAGAACCCCACCCGTCCCGTCCGGCCCCTTGGGTCAACGCTGAACCACCGAGCGTGCGGAGAAAGCCGACCGCGAGGGCGCGAAGAGAGCAACTCGGCAACCCAGTAGCGAGAATCCAGTTATGGTGCGCCTCGCCGAGGTGCCCGCGAGGACCGGCCGGACGGGTCGTGAGGGCCGGGCGGGTGGTCAGGTGCTGAGCAGGCGGTCGAAGAAGGACCGGTATTGGCGCAGGGCCAGGCGCAGGTCCTCGGTGGCGACCTCCTCGCCGCGGTGCCATTGGCTTTCCAACGCCTGTTTGTGGTCGGCGAAAGTGGTGGCGAGCAGTTGCATGACCTCGGCGACGAGCCCGTCTGCCGCACGCACCGACTGCTGCGGGTCATCGACGAATCCCTGCTGGATCTCCTGCCACCTGGTGCGGAGGTCTTCTGTCTCCTGGGGCCCTATAAGCGGGGCAGTATCGGGTTCCTGCGCGGAGGCGTCGTGTTCGTCGGCTACGGCGTCCGGTTCGTTTCCGGCCTCGTCCGTGACTCTGGTCCTGGGTGCTGCCCTGTCGGCGTCGGGGACTGCCGTCAGGTCATCGTCCGGGGGCTGTTGCGCTGCATCTGTGCGAGTCCGGGCGATGTCCTCGGTGGACAAGCCTTCTTCGACGGGGTCGGCATACTCGTCGCGTCCGAATGGTTCTTCTCTCTGCATGTCCCTTCACCTCCATGGGGTGGTGGCAGCCGCTCTCCGCTGCTGGGCACTCATCGGTGTTCCTCATCCGACGGGGCGTTGCCGTCTTCAAGTAGTTCCTCGAACAGGGCCCGGTAGTGGACCATCGCGCTGCGAAGTTCTTCTGTAGAGGTGTCCCTGCCTCCGGCGCGCTCGTTGATCTCATGGGCGATGCGGTAGTGCTCCAGCGTCCGGGAGTGTTCGACCGAGAGGTCCCGCTTCTGTTGCTCGTAACTCTCGGTCGGGTAGCCACGCTCGCTCATGAGCGTGGTCACGAGCCGGTCCGCCTCACCCACGGCCTGGTCGGGACTGTCGACGAAGTGCTCCTGCACGCTGGTCCAGTCCCGGGCGTACCGGTCCCGGACCGTCGAGGGCAGCGGCCTGATCTCCAGAGCTTCATGCCGCTCCTCCCTCGCGCGCAGGTCGCGGTCGGCCGCTCCACGGCTGTCCTTCGCCTCGACCGTGCGCTCGTATTCCGGCCCGAAACGCTCCCGCAGGTGCCGGCGCCGGGTCATGGTCCGCAGGGCCAGCGCGACCACGGCCAGGACGACCACGACAGCCACGATGATGACGATTGTCGACATAGCATCCTCCACTCATTGAGAGCTCACACCGCCAGCCAGATCTGGGGGCGAACGAGGGTCACCGCTGCGGATGCTGTCCCTTGGTGTGCCACATTCCAGGATTTCACAAACCGCATAAATGGTTCTAACCGGGCAAGTAGTGGATTGATTGAAGGGCGCCTCGCGCGACACCCTTTGGTGCTCGCCGCTCACGAGGACATGGACCAGCGGCCCGGCCCTCCGGCCGCACGCGCAGGGCACCGGCCTCGCCATGGACAGCGGTGGGGTTTCGCGGCTGGGATACCTCTTTTCCCGCCGTGGGTACGCTGAGAGTGGGTGTTCTTCATGGACTGGCTGACAAGGCTGCCTGTGATCGCACGGCTGATGCGTACGCACGTGTGGCGGGCGTTCGAGCGGCTGGTCACGGTCCACTGGGGCCGGCTCGCCGCCGCTATCACCTTCACGAGTTTCGTCGCGCTCTTTCCGCTGATCACTGTGGGTGCGGCGATGGGCGCTGCGCTGCTGAGCGAGGATCAGCTGGGGAATCTCCAGGACAAGATTGCCGACCAGGCGCCGGGCCTTTCCGGCCTGCTGGACCTGGACAGCCTCGTCGCCCACGCCGGAGCCGTCGGGCTCATCGCGGGCGCGCTGCTGCTCGTGATCGGCATCAACTGGGTCGGTGCCCTGCGTGGGTGCCTGCGCGCGGTGTGGGAGAAGGAGCAGGACCCGGGAAATCCGATCCTGCTCAGGATCAAGGACACCGCGGTGCTGGTGGGTCTTGGCGTGGTCGGGCTGGTCGCGATCGGCAGTTCGATCTTCGCGAACAGTGCGGTTGGCTGGGCCGCCGACAAGGTCGGGATCGAGGGCGGGGCGGGACGGGCGCTGCTGTTCTTCGCCGGCCTGGCCATCGCCCTGCTCGTCGACTTCCTGCTGCTGGTCTACCTGCTCACCCGGCTGGCGCGGGTGCATCCCGGCCGGCGCGCGGTCGTGGTCGCCGGCCTGATCGGTGCGGTCGGCTTCGAACTGCTCAAGCTGCTGCTGACCGGCTACCTGCAAGGTGTCGCGGGGAAGAGCATGTACGGCGCATTCGCCGTGCCGGTCGCCGTCGTTCTGTGGATCAACCTCATGGCCAGGCTGCTGCTGTACTGCGCCGCTTGGACGGCGACAGCGGTGCAGGCCGGCGAAACGGTCGCGGGGGAGGAACCGGAGCCTGGGATCAGCCCCACAGGCGGCGACGCACCACAGCGGGCGACGGCCAACGGACGTGCACGGGCAACACCGCGCCGCCCGTGAGCCGAACGCGAGGCCGCGATTTCCGTGTTTGTTCTTCCGGTCATGTCGGCAGGACCTGACCCGGCTCCACCGCTGTCACGAGGACGGCGACGGTCACCGGGCCGGGGGCGTCCCCTTCCGCTGCCGCGGCCACCGCCGCACGGACGGCGAGGGAGACATCAAGGGCGCGATGAGTCTCGGCAACCGCCAGCTGGATCTGGACGTGGCGCCCCGGGGGCTCGCCGCTGTCCTCGATCCGGACGGGGCGAGCAAGTCCTCCCCTGGCCATGGGCACGGGCAGTCCTGGAACGGGGGCGAGGCGGGTCACGCCGGGGACAGCCATGGCAACGGTGGCCAGCTCCGCTGCCGGGTCCCGCACCGGCACCGGCCCGGGCGACGGGTGCCCGGGCTTGGTGACCGCGACGTGCGAGGCACTGGGTTCTCCGGCTCCACTTTGGGAGGCTTCGGCCGCGGTCGGCTGCTGCGCCGACGCCGGAACCTCCAGCAGGTCCGTCACATGCAGATCGACCTCGGCCACCACCAGCCCGAGACGTTCGACAGCCGCTGCGAGCAGCGTCTGCCGCAGCTGCTCCGCGACCTGGGGCAGGGGCTGCCCGGCCGGCGCCGAGAATTCCGCTTCGATACGCAGCGGTCCCGGCGGCAGTGCGCTCCAGGGCGCCGGAACCGTCGGCTCCGGCGCTGCTTCGGGGGCGGCAAGGCCGATGCGCACCGTGCCCAGCCGGATCCCGGATACCCCGGGGGCCCCGCGGCCCAACACCTGGCACGCCGCGCGTTCGCTGATCCAGGCCCCGTCCTCGGGCCCGCCGAGCGGCAGGAGGCGGCCCAGGCCGAGCTGCTGCCGCACGGCCTGCGCCCATCCATCAGCCGCCATCGGCTCTCACTCCTTCGCCTTGCCACGCTGTTTCCAGACTGCCGGAACCACGCCGATCCGGCCGCTCACACCACCCGTTCGGCAGGCCGGCTCCCACGCCTGCCCTGCGCCTGGAGCAATACCAGCCAAACGAGCCTAATGTGGAAAAACAGGCCGCAGGCTCCTCTCTCAGGAAGGGACGACCGGCCATGACCGATACCGGACAGCAGAACCGGCCCGAGACCGCCGGCACGGAGACGGGTGACAGCGCCAGGAAGAACGACGCGGCGGGGCGCGGCGGCGACCCCGGCACGCGGGGCCGGACCACCATCGCCGACGGCGTGGTCGAGAAGATTGCCGGAATGGCGGCCCGCGACGTGGCCGGTGTCCATGCAATGGGCAGCGGAGTCTCCCGGGCCTTCGGGGCCGCACGGGAACGCGTGCCCGGCACCGTCAAATCTGTCTCGCGCGGAGTCAAGGTCGAAGTCGGCGAGACACAGACGGCCATCGATCTGGAGATCGTCATCGACTACGGCGTCTCGATCACGGATGTGGCGGGCGCCGTGCGGGAGAACGTGATCTCCGCCGTCGAGTGGATGACGGGCCTGGAGGTGGTCGAGGTCAACATCGCGATCAGCGACGTAAAGCTTCCCGACGAAGAGGAAGAAGAGGAAGAGCAGCCACGGCTGCGGTAAGGAGCACACGATGAGCATGGCCGTGGTGGGCTTGGTCGCCGGGATGGCGCTCGGCTTCGCCGGATACTTCGGCGGCTTTGGGGCTTTTCTCCTGGTGGCGGCGCTGGGCGCTGTCGGATTCGTCGCCGGACGGTTCGCTGACGGCGACCTGGAGCTCGGCGACTTCTTCCGGCACAGCCAGCATGTCGACCGGCGACGGTGACCGGTGGCGCAAAATGAGGCCGCCTCCCAGGCGGTGCCCGCAGGCGACCGGGGTGCGACGCGCGTCGCCGATCGGGTCGTCGCGAAGATCGCCTCCCAGGCGGCAGTTGAGGCACTACGCGGATTCAGCGAGCCCGCCCATCTCGTCCCTCCCGGCCGTTCCAAGCCACACGCGACGGTATCGGTACGGCCTGCACCTGAACGCAGGGCGGATTCGCGGGGCGCTGCCGACGTGGGCGCTGGGCGGAGAACCGTGCTTGGCGAAGCGCGGGTGCACATCGCTGTGGAGCTGGGCTACCCGTCCGACATCGGCGCGCAGTGCGGTGCGGTCCGCCGCCAAGTCGCCGAGAGAGTCTGCGGCTTGGCAGGCATGGACGTGCACGAAGTCGCAGTGTCCGTCGAGCAGCTGCATTCGGCGCACACCAGGGGCGCGGACCGGGGGAGGACGAGATGAGCGGACAGGAGCCGGAGCCGGCCACCCGGCGTGTGCCGACCAGCGAAACCGAGCGGCCCTCGTCCACTACGGCAGGCACGCCCGCACCGGGCTCGACGCCGACGGGTGAAGACTCCGGACTGCACGTGGACCGATTCTGGTCCACTCGGCGCGTGCCCGCCACGATCGTGGCCCTGTTCGCTGTCGCGGGCACCGGGCTCCTCCTGTACGACGTGGCCGCCGTACGGGCCGGCCAGTCCGCGATGCGCTGGCGGCGCAAGCTTGCCCACGAACTGGCCACCAGGCCCCTCGATGACTTCTGGATGATCGTCGGCGCCGCGCTGGCGATGGCCGTCGGCCTGTGGCTCATGGTCCTCGCGGTCACCCCCGGTCTGCGCGGACTGCTTCCGATGCGGCCCCCCGCCGGTGCGGAAACCGCCGACATGCACGCGGGGCTCGACCGCTCCGCTGCCGCGCTCGTGCTGCGAGACCGGGCCATGGAAGTGGCGGGCGTCCAGTCGGCCCGGATCGACGTGGGCCGTCGCAAGATCAGGGCAAGGGTGAGGTCCCACTTCCGCGACCTCGACGAAGTCCGGGCCGACCTGGAAACGGCACTGAAGGACGGCGTGAGCCAGCTCGGGCTCGCCCGGCCACCCGCCGTGTCCGTTGACGTCCGCCGCCCGAAGAAAGGGTGAGGCCACGCATGCTCAAGACTGTCAACCGGGTACTGCTGGGGCTGACCGGGCTGGGCTCGTTCACACTGGGCGGCGCCGTGCTGCTCGGCGCGCTCCACCTCCAGCGGCGCTGGGACTTCCAAGTGCCCAGATGGTGGCCCTTCAGGGGACCGGCCGACGTCATCCTCGGAGACGAGGGACGGACCCGGTTCCGGGACAACGGATGGTGGTGGCCGGTCGTCTTCGCGGCGCTCGGCGTACTCCTGGCGCTCCTGCTGTGGTGGCTGCTGGCCCAACTGCGCAGGCACCGCCTCGCCATGGCCCTCGTCGACAGCGGTGACGGGGCAGGAGCACGGTTGCGGGGACGGGCACTCGAAGACGTCCTGGCAGCTGACGGGGAGGCGATGAAGGGCATCGCGCGGGCGCACGTACGGCTGACGGGCCGGCCTACGGCCCCGCAGACACGGATGCACCTGGTACTCGAGGCGCACGCCGAACCGACACTTGCGCTGGAGCGGCTGAGCCGGGAGGCGTTGCGCCATGCCCGAGACTCGGCGGGCTTGGACAGCCTTCCGGCCGAGGTCCGGCTCCGGGCGGTCCGCCGCGCGGCTCGCCGGGTGACCTGACGATCCAGGATGAAAGGCTCGGCGGCCAGGATGAGCAGGCGCACCAGGGCGTCTCGGGGACCGCCCACCCGCCCCACCACTGAGTGGTGCAGCAGAATCGTTCTGATCTGCGGAAACTCAGCACTGAGGGCCCTCGCGAAATCCCCGGGGGCCCTCACCGCAACCCCCGGACCGAGATCAAGTGGCCCTGTCGTGGCCCGGCGGGTCGCGGACGGGTCAGCGAGGCCGCTTCGCGGGTCTGACTGACTCGCCGGCGCCGCTGCTGATCTTGCTCGCGAGCGTCATCCTGGGGGCGTGGGAGCGGGCGCGCAGGGCCTTGGGGGAGCCCCCACCCGGAGAAGTCCGGGCCCGAGGAGCGGGCGATCATGAAGCGCACGAGCCAGAGGTGCGGCCACTGGCCTTCCGGGTACTCATCGTTGAGGTTCTCCACCGCAGGATCCCGGCCTCCGCAAGCGACCGGTTCACCCCGTGGGCCGCCCCCGACAACGGTGAGGAGAGCAACGGCACCGAGGTGTACACCTACCGGGCCACGCACGCCCGGTAAGCCGGTCGGCCCAAGGCACACTTCAGTGCCCGTCCGAGACCAGGCATGTCCCGGTTCTCAGACACTCTGTCAGACAGCACCCTCGGTACAGGACCTAGCATCCGCCGACTTGAACGGCTCGGGCTCCGCCGACTTGGACGGCTCCGGTGACACCGGGCTGAGATCGATGCCCTGAGTCTCGGGCAGGGCCAGTACCGCGAAGAAGCTGGCCACCGCGACCACGATCATCGCCAGGGCGACCAGATGGGGCGAGCCGGCACCGAGACTGACGAGCCCGACCGCGATCACCGGTGCTGGCCCGGACAGCACCGCCCCGGGGATCTCCCGGCCCAGCGCGAAACCACTGAAACGGTACGCGGCGGGGAACAACTCGGCGTAGTAGGCCGCTTGCGAACCGAACATCGCCAGGCAGCTACCGAGTGCCAGACCGAACGCCACGAGGATCAAGATGGTGTTGCCGGTGTCGAGTAGCCAGAAGAACGGGAACGGAACGACGGCGCACAGCGCCGTCACCGCAAGGTAGACCGGCTTGCGTCCGGAACGATCCGACACCGTGCCGACGATCGGAATCGCCGCGGCGCCGACCGCGCATCCGAAGAGGAGCCCGACGAGCGCGGTGCTCTTTGCGACGCCATGACCGGCCAGGTAGCTCAGCGAGTACGTCTGCACCACATATATGTTGAATGCCAGGATGCAGTTGGCGACCATGACCAGGAAGAACCGCTTCGGCATGGCCTTGATCATGGTGAACGCCGGGACCTTCGTGCGGGCGTGAGCTACTTTGAGCTCGGCGAACACGGGCGATTCCGGCACCCTCAGCCGGATGAGCAGTCCGATACCCACCACGACGAAACTCAGCAGGAACGGGATCCGCCATCCCCAGCTCAGCAGCTGGTCCTCGGGCAACGCGGCCACCCCCGCGGTCACCGCCGCAGCAAGCCCGATGCCGACGAACACCCCGGACGCGGGCATCGCCGCGTAGAAGCCACGCCGCTTCGGCGGCGCGAACTCGGCCACCATCGTGACCGCGCCGACGTATTCGGCACCGACGCCGAGCCCCTGCAGCAACCGGCAGGCCACCAACAGCACCGGAGCGAGAACTCCGATGCTGTCGTAGGTGGGCAGCAGGCCGATCACGACGGTGGCCAGGCCCATCAGCACGAGAGTCGCCACCAGCGAGAATCGGCGCCCGTACTTGTCGCCGAGGTGGCCGAAGATCACCGCGCCCACCGGCCGGGCGAAATAGCCGACGCCGAAGGTGGCGAACGCGGCAACCGTACCTGCCGTAGCAGAGAACTGTGGGAAGAACAGCGTCCCGAAGACGAGCGCGGCTGCCTGGCCGTAGACCGCGATGTCGTACCACTCGATCAGACTGCCGATCACCGTTCCGGGGATAAGGCGTCTGCGGGATTCCTCCCAGACCTGCTCACGTGGTGGGGTGACGTTCATGGTTTGCTCCTCCTTGAGCTGGACCAATCAGCGTGCTGGTGTCATGCAGCCGGGCGAACGACGTTGCGCAGCGGTTCCCCGGCGGTGAGGCGGTTGATGTTCTCGGCGACAACGGCGTAGCGGCGCCGCGGCAGTTGGCTGGTCCACGCGCTCGAATGCGGTGTGCACCAGACGTTCGGCAGGTCCCAGAACGGCTGGGAGGCGGGCGTGACCTCGTCGTCGGAGGACTTCGGGTAGCGGTACCAGACGTCGAGGATGGCGCCGGCGATCTCACCGTCACGCAACGCCGGATAGAGAGCGTCCTGGTCGACGATCTGCGCCCGGGAGATGTTCACCAGCACCGCGTGTGAGGGCATCCGGCGCAACGCCGCCGCATCGATCAGCCCGGTGGTGGCCGGAGTGAGCGGACACGCGAGGACCAGGTAGTCGGAGCCGGAGACGACGTCGGACAGCCGATCGGTCGGCACCACCGTGGCCGACTCGTCGCCGCGTGCGAAGTCGTCGGCCGCCACGACATCGACACCGAACGCGGTAGCCCGGGCGGCGATCGCCCGCCCGATCCGGCCGTAGCCGACGATGCCGAGCGACTTGCCCAGGATCTCCCCGTGCGGGCTCCGGTGGCGGTAGAGGTCCGACCAGGCGGACGGGCTGAACGAGGCCTGCATCTGCCCGGCGCGGATCTCCCATTCGAGCAGACGCGCGAGAACGTATTCCGCGATGGGCGCCTCGTGCTCGAAGACGTTGGCCACCGTGGTCTCCGGCCGCAGCGCCGCCAGGTCGATCCCGTCCAGGCCGGCCCCAGGCACCTGCAGCAGGCGCGGCGAGGGCACCTGCCCGTCCGGTCGCCGCAACCGCAGCGAGACAACGACGTCCTCCGCTCCGATCGCGTCGTCATAACGCGCGGACGTGGCCGCTTCCCTCGGCAACGCCACGATCTCGTGGGGTGCGTCCAGGTGCTTGCGCAGGTCCGCTTCGTGCTCGGCGGCTTCGCCGATCAGGAAGATCTTCACCGAGTGCCGCCCGGTCGATCTCCCTTGGCCACGGCGCGCAGGATGCCACGAACGGCCTCCTCAGTCACCGGCGCCGGATTGCCAGCCCCATGTGGATCGCCGTCCGCGGTGATCGCGATCTCCACCGCCCGGTCCAGGTCGTCGCCGCGGATCCCGACCCCGGCCAAACTCACCGGCAGGTTCGCGCCGGCAGCGATGTCCCAGAAGTGCCCGGCGAGGTTGTCGGTGCCCACCGCCTCGGCGACCCGGGCGAGCCGCTCCGGTGCGCGACGCACCAGGTGTGCTGTGACGTAGGGCAGCACCACGGCGTGCGCAACGCCGTGCTCGACGCCGAAGCTGCCACCGAGCATGTGGGCGATGGCATGTTGGATGGCGAACCCGCCGGTCAACGCGGCACCGGCCAGGTAGGCGCCGTACAACATCTCGTTGCGCAGCCCGAGATCGGTGGGCGCGGCAAGAAGCTGGGGCAGGGTGCCGGCCACGACCCGGGCACCCTCGATCGCCGCCGGCGCGAGCAGCGGGCTGAGGCTGGGCAGGTAGACCGCGTCCACACAGTGCGCAAGTGCGTTCATCGCGCTGGACGCGCTGACCTGCAGCGGCAGCGACAGGGACAGCTCGGCGTCGTAGATGACCGCGGATGGACGCATGGCGATGCTCTCGTGCATGCGCTTGACGCCATCGATAGTCATGCCGCAGAACCCGGTCATCTCGGAGCCGGAGTACGTGGTCGGGACCGCGATGATCGGCAGGCCGGATTCGTACGCGATTCCCTTGCAGAGCCCGGTCGCGGCACCGCCGCCCACGGCGACGAGGCAGTCGGCGCCCGCGGCAGCGGCCTTGTCACGGCCACGCCGCGCGAGTTCGATCGGCACCTGACTGACGGCTTCGGGCAGTAGTCCGGCGGAACGGTCACCGATGGCCGCGGCGAGTCGATCGCCGAGTCCCCTGCGCCCAGGGGTGGTGACCACCAGGGCGCGGGTGGCGCCGAGCCGCTCGACCTCGTCCCGCAACCCGGAGATACTGCCGGGGCCGAAGACGACGCGCGGTGGCGTGGCGTTGTAGACGCCGGCGGGCTCGGCGAAGGTACGCAACCCGGGGTTCACCAGTCCACCACCGTTCCGTCGGCGAGAACGGCCGAGCTGCTGTGTTGCACTTCGGGTTGAAATGGATGTTTGGCCGCTTCCCGCTCGTCGACCTCGACCCCGAGCCCGGGCGCGGTCGGGACCTCCCAGTGGTTCCCGGTCCGCGTCATCGGTGTGCTGACCACCTCGTCGTACCAGCTCACGGCTCCGCTCATCTCCTCCTGGATCAGGAAGTTCGGGGTGCTGACGTCGAAGTGCAGGGCGGCGGCGCCCGCGATCGGCCCGTTCGGGTTGTGCGGGGCGACTCCGACGAGCTCAGCGTCGGCGACGGCGGCGATCCGCTTGCCCTCCAACAACCCACCGGTGTGGTTGAGGTCGGGCTGGGCAACGTGCACGGCCTTGGCGGCGAGGATCGGCAGGAACTCCCGCAACCCCACGAGCCGCTCGCCGGTGGCGATCGGGCACCGTGCACGCTCGGCCACGATCCGCAGCGCCTCGGTGTCGCCCGGCGCGACCGGTTCCTCACAGAACAGTGGGTCGTAGGGCGCGAGGACTTCGATGTACTGCAGCGCCGCCGCGATGGACGCAGGCCGCCCGTGGAAGTCGACCATGATGTCGACGTCCGGACCGACGGTGTCTCGCAAGGTCGCCATCAGTTTGTCGACCTGACGGCGTTCGGCAGCGACGGTCAGTTGGTGGCCATAGGGAATGAAGACGACCTTGAGCGCGTCGTAGCCGCGTTCAATCACGGCCGCTGCCTTCTCCCGCAACCGTCCGGCGTCGGCGGTGTCGTAGACCGAGCGCATGTCGCCGAGGCCGAGGTGGGTGTAGACGCGGACCGAGTCGCGGGCCTTGCCGCCGAGCAGTCGCCACACCGGCTGGCCGACCGACTTGCCGAAGATGTCCCACAGTGCGTGCTCGATGCCGCTGATCGCGGTCATCCCGATGATGCCCAGCCGGTAGTAGCTGTGCTTGGTCATCACCCGGACGAGCTGTTCGATGTCGCGAGGGTCCCGCCCGATGATCAGCGGGGCCAGGTCCTCGATCGCGCCGGTCACCGCCCGCGTCTTCCAGTTCAGGCTCGCCTCGCCCCAGCCGTACAACCCGTCCTGGTCGGTGCGGACCTTGACGAGGATCCAGTTTCGTAGCTCCGCGTTGACCACCGTTGTTTCCACGGCGGTGATGCGGATGGCGGAGCCCTCGGGCTTCGGCGACAACATCCAGCGCTCTCCTTCGTTGTGTGGCGCAGGCCACGCTAAGAGCGCCCTTCGATCATCTCCAACTTTTTGTCGTCATTGATTGATTCGCCAGGGTTATCAGAGGAGGATGCCGCCATGGATCGCACGGGCTTGGAATGTTTCATCGCACTCGCCGAGGAACTGCACTTCCACCGCGCGGCCGATCGCTGCCACATCAGCCAGCCGGCGATGAGCCAGCAGATCCGGCGGCTGGAGCGCGAACTCGGCGTCCGCCTCGCGCACCGCACCAAACGCACCGTGTCGCTGACCAGGGCGGGGGAGGTGTTCCTCGAGGAGTCACGCAAGCTGATCAAGCAGATGGACCTCGCCGCCACGCTCGCGGTGCGCACCGATCGCGGCGAAATCGGCCAGCTCACCGTGGGAACGACCGCTCCCGCGCTGTACGTGATCCTGCCCGAAATAGTCGCCGCCTTCCGGCGCCGACTACCCAACGTCGGCCTGGTGATCCGGGAGATGACGACCGCCGAGCAGGAGCGGGCTCTGCGGTTGAGCGAGATCGACGTCGGACTGGTTCACCCACCATTGGACGACCCCTCGCTGGCGACCGAGGAGATCGGCAGAGCGCCCTACCAGCTCGCCCTGCCCGAGGGGCATCCCCTCACTGAGCTCGATGCGGTGACACTCGCCGACCTGGAGGGCGAACAGGTGGTGATTTTCCCGCGCCAGATCGCCCCGCAGCTGTATGACGGGGTGCTCCTGCTGTGCCAGGAGGCGGGTTTCACCCTGAAGATCGCGATGGAGGCCCACCCGGCACAGTCGATCATCGGGCTGGTCGCCTCCGGAGTCGGGCTCGGGTTCATCGCCTCCCAGATGCAACGGCTGGACCGGCCTGGGATCACCTACCGGCCGTTCCACGGCCCCCGGCCGGAACTCGGCATCGGGGTCGCCTACCACGCCGACGGAATCGCCCCGGCCGCCCGGTCATTCGTCGAAGCGGCAAGGGAAGCCGCGCAGAACATTCGATAGTCATCCGGCCGACGAACCAGGCGCTGGGCGTGGGGGCTGATATTTTCTTAGCGACTCACCAATCTATAGTGGCACAACGAAACAGGTACCGAGCGAGACAAGCGCGATACGAGGAGACCACCGTGGCCAAGCTGAAGATCATCGTGGCGAGCACCCGTCCCGGCCGGGTCGGCCTGCCCGTCGGCCAGTGGCTTGAGGGGGAAGCCAGGGCGCACAACGGCTTCGAGGACATCGAGCTGGTCGACCTCGCCGAGGTGAACCTGCCGTTCATGAACGAGCCCAACCACCCGCGCCTGGCCCAGTACACGCACCAGCACACCCGCGACTGGAGCGCCAAGGTCTCCGAGGCGGACGCGTTCGTTTTCGTGATGCCGGAGTACAACTACGGCTACAACGCCGAGCTGAAGAACGCCATCGACTACCTGCACAACGAGTGGTACTACAAGCCCGTCGGCCTGGCCAGCTACGGCGGCGTCTCGGCCGGCACCCGCGCCGCCCAGATGATCAAGCAGGTCGTCACGACCCTCAAGATGACCCCGCTCTTCGAGGCGGTGTCCATCCCGTTCGTCCGTCAGTTCATTGACGAGGAGGATGTGGTGGTGCCGAACGAGATCATGACTGCGTCCGCCAAGGCCATGTTCGACGAACTGGTCCGGGTGGAGGCGGCGTTGCGGCCGCTGCGGGAGGCCGACGCCGCCGCCCACAGCGCGCGGGCGAAGTGACCGAGGCGCTGCAGGGCGACGTCCACCGGGTCTGCGTGCGGTTCCACACCGCGATCGAGCTGATCGGCACCCGGTGGACGGGGGCGATCCTGCGGGCACTGTTCACCGGGCAGTACCGCTTCACGCAGATCAGAGCCGCCGTGCCGGGCATGAGCGACAAGATGCTGGCGCAGCGGCTGCGCACGCTGGAGTTCGAGGGGCTCATCGTGCGCCAGGTGATCCCGGCCTCGCCGGTGCAGGTCGAGTACCGCCTCACGGAGATGGGCCTCGACCTGGCACCGGTGCTGGAGGCAGTGATCGGCTGGTCGCACAAGTGGATCCCGCTCCCGCCGGAGGAGCAGCCGGAGGCCCTCACCGTGAACCAGGCGTGAGCCGACCCGGAGGCGGGCGTGAGCCGGTTCGCTGGGCGGCCGGCCGACGGCACCTGCCGTCCACCGCGAGCCGGGGCCGATACCTGGGGGGTTCCTTCGAGGCCGCCTTTATCGAGTAGGGCCGCCCCCTGTTGAGCTCAGTCGGCGGTGGCGGTGGTGGGGCGGGCGTCGGACGCGGGTGTGCGAACGGCGATGAGGGCCACGTCGTCGCTGCTGTCCTGAGCGAGGCCGGTGAGGAGCTCGTCGCAGAAGGCTCCCAGGGGTTCTTGGGCGAGGGCGGCGGCGTGCTGGCGCAGCCGGGCCGCGCCGCGGTCGAGATCTTCAGTGCGCCGTTCGATGAGGCCGTCCGTGTAGAACAGGATGGTGGCGTTCGCCGGTAGGACTTCGGTCGCGTCGGGGCGTCGTTGGGTGGGATCCACTCCCAGGAGCATGCTGCGGCCGTCGGTCAGGAAGCGTGTGTCGCCTTCAGCTGTGAGCAACAGCGGGGCGGGGTGGCCGGCGGCCGCGTACTGCAGAGCCCACGGCTGATGCTCGCCGGGTTTCTCGACCAGCGCGTAAATGCAGGTCAGGGTCTGGTGTGGGTAGAGGATGCAGTTGGCCGCGTCCATGCGGCCAAGGATCTTGCCGGGTGGCTCTTTGCGGTCGCAGGCGATGCCGCGCAGCATGTTGCGCATGTGGCTCATGGTGACCGTGGCCTGCAAGTCGTGGCCGGCGACGTCTCCGATGATGAGGGCCGCGGCACCGCCGGGCAGGACGAACGCGTCGTACCAGTCTCCGCCGACCTGGGAGGTGGCCAGAGCGGGCTGGTAGCGGGCGGCCAGCTCGAGCAGTCCGAGCGTGGGCAGATCAGGCAGTAGGGAGCGCTGGATGCGCTCCCCTGTGTTCTGCACCTCGGAGTACAGGCGTCCGTTGTCGACGGCGAGCGCGACGCGATGCGCCAGGTCTTCGGCCAGCGGAAGGCTGTCATCCTCCAGCGCCGCGGTACTCGTTGTGCGTGCCAGGGTCAGCGCGCCCAGGACCTGGCGGCGGGAGCGCAGTGGCGCGATCACCACCGTGTCCGCTCCCAGGTGGTCGAAGAGTTCCAGTTCCCTGGCATGCAGAGGATCGGCGGCAGCTCCGGGCGTGGGGAATGACGTGACGAGCAACGGCCCAGCCCCGCGCAGGGCGCGGGCCAGTGAGGCGGCCGAATCCTCGGACACGGGTGGCAGTTCACCTTCGTACAGCCCGGGTGACACCAGGTCCGGCTCACGGTGCTCGATCACGTGCCGACGCAGGCGGCCATGCTCGTCGAGCAGATCCACCGCACACCAGTCCGCGAGCCCCGGCACCAGCGTGCGGCACAGGCGTCGCAGCCCCGTGTCCAGGTCGAGGGTGCTGGCCAGCGCGTCGGCGGCGTTGGTCAGCAGCGTCAGCCGGTCCAGGGCTTGCTGCACCGCCCGGTCCAGCTCATGGGAGTCCGCAGCCGGTCCATCATGGTCGTCCACATCCGAACCCATCCGGCACCTCTTCCCCATCCGCCGGCCCGCCACAGCCAACTTCAGGCATGTCACGCCGCACAACCGCCGGGATTGTCCCTGTCTCCATGCTGCCGCATGGACGGGGCCGCGGCCGGTGGCGCCGTTGAGAGCGAATTCTCAGTGGTCGGAGTAACTGAAGTCCCCCACTGTCCAGGCGCTCACATCCTTGATGGCAATGCGGTACATCCCCCCGGTCTCGGGAATCCCGAGGCTTCCCTGAAGGATTCTCGCGACATGGAAGTGCAGGTGTGTGGGCGGCTCACTCTGCTCGCTGCTGGGGCCGGCCCCGGGGGCCTTGAAGATGGTGGAGAACGGTCCCAGTCGGTCCGAATCCTTAAGGACCTCGGCGACACGCTGCCTCCACATGGCTTCGGGAGCCAGTCGGCCGGTGATGACAGCCCCGTGGACCACCACGGTGAGGGGCATCTGATTGGTTTGCTCCGATTCCACCATGGCGGCGACATCGACGAGCAGGTAATCAGGCTTCGACATGAGAGCCCATTTTACTCTGCGGCCTTGGCATTTCCCCGGGGGCTCCGCGGCCCGGCAGCAGGGGTGGCCGGGTCGTGATCAGGCAGTGGCGAGGGAGATCTCGGTCGACTTGATCAGCGCCACTACGGAGGACCCGGCGGTCAGGCCCAGGTCGGCGACCGCGTCCTTCGTGATCGCGGCGGTCAGCTCGCCGCCCACCACGCCGACCTTGACGCTCGCCATAGCGCCGCCGGCGGCGACGTCGGTGACGGTGCCGGGAATCTGGTTGCGGATGCTCAGGCCCTCGACCGCGCCGGTGGCCAGCGACACTTCGGTGGACTTCACCAGGGCGCGTACGGCGGAGCCCGCCGCGAGGCCCAGTTCTTTGACGGCCTCCAGAGTGATCGCGGCAGTGATCTCCTGGCCGCCCTCCAGGCGGACCTTGACGGCGGCCATCACCTCGCCGGGCGTGACGGAGACGACCATTCCGGGGAATTGATTGCGGATGCTCAGGCTCATGGGGCCACCGTAGCCACGGGCCCGGGCAGTGGCCGGGCATCGCGCTTGGGGCTTCCTCCAAGGGGTCTGGCATTTGCTATGAAGCAGTGCTAGATTGCTTGCAAATGCTGGCTGATGCCGCCTACCTTGTCGCATATGCAGTCCTACACAATCGGCCAGGCGGCGCGTCTGCTGGGCGTCAGCCCCGACACCACGCGCCGCTGGGCGGACGCCGGCAAGGTCGCGACCCACCGCGACGAAAGCGGTCGCCGCCTCATCGACGGTCGTGACCTGGCGGCCTTCTCGATCGAGGTCGCCCAGAGCGGCACCGGCGAGGAGGACGTCTCGTACACCTCCGCCCGCAACGCCTTCCCCGGCATCGTCACCGCGGTCAAACTCGGCGATGTTGCCGCGCAGGTCGAGATCCAGGCCGGCCCGCACCGGCTGGTCTCCCTGCTGACCAGGGAGGCAGTCGAGGAGCTGGGGCTGGAGGTCGGCATGCAGGCCACCGCCCGCGTGAAGTCGACCAGCGTGCACATCGACCGCGTCTGAGAGCCCCCCTTTAACTGTCCCGGTGAACCGCTCCCGCTGCGCCAAGGAGTCCTCGTGTCGTACGCCTTTACCCGCCGCCGTATCGCCGCCGTCCTGACCGCAGCACTGCTCGTGCCGCTGGCCGCCTGCGGCAGCGACGACAGTAAGAAGGACAGTGGCGCGAAGGCCACCGGGTCCGCCGGCGGCGCACCGAAGGCCGAGCTGACGGTGCTGGCCGCATCCTCGCTGACCGATGTCTTCATGACCGCCGGCGCCGCATACGAGAAATCCCACCCCGGCACCACGGTGAAGTTCTCCTTTGCCGGGTCCCAGGAACTGGCCGCCCAGGTCAAGCAGGGTGCCCCCGCCGACGCCCTGGTCACCGCCGACACCAAGACCATGGACGGGCTGAAGTCCGACACCGGCGCCCCGACCGTCATCGCCAAGAACCGGCTCGTCATCGCGACCGGCAAGGGCAACCCGGAGAAGATCGGCTCACTGGCGGACCTCGCGGACACCAAGCTGAAGGTCGTGCTCGCCGCCCCCGAGGTGCCGGTCGGCCGCTACAGCAAGAAGATCCTGGACGCCCAGAAGATCGTCGTGAAGCCGGTCTCCCAGGAGCCCAACGTCCGCGCCGTCCTCAGCAAGGTCGAGCTCGGTGAGGCCGACGCCGGACTCGTCTACAAGACGGATGCCACGAGCGCGAAGGGCAAGATCGAGGCCGTCGAGATCCCCGACGACCAGAACGCGGTCGCCTCCTACCCGGCGGCGACCCTGAAGACGTCCGGGAACGCGGAGGCCGCCGCCGCGTTCGTGAAGTGGCTGAGCACGCCCGAGGCACAGAAGATCCTTCAGGACGCGGGCTTCCAGCAGCCGTAACCGCCGGCAGCCCGTAACAGCCGTGCGTGGGCTGCCCGGTACGGGGGCTCCGGGCAGCCCACGACCGTAACCCGACCCCCCTCAGGTCCACGAGGAATCCCCGATGAGACGCCTCCGCAGCCGCGGCACCCGCACCCCCGTCGCGATAGCCGTGCCCGCGCTGCTCGCCATCGCGCTGCTGCTGATGCCGTTGATCGGCATCCTCGTCCGCACCTCCTGGGGCGATCTCGGTACGCATCTGACCAGCCCGGGCGTCACGGAGGCGCTGAAGCTGTCGTTGCTCGTCTCGTTCTGGGCGCTCGGTCTCTCCCTGCTGCTCGGGGTGCCGCTGGCCTGGCTGCTGGCCCGCGTCGACTTCCCCGGCAAGGCGCTCGTACGCTCCCTCGTGCTGCTGCCCATGGTGCTGCCGCCCACCGTCGGAGGCGTCGCGCTTCTCCTCGGATTCGGCCGCCGGGGACTGCTCGGCCCCTGGCTGGAGAGCACCTTCGGCATCACCCTGCCCTTCCACACCTCGGGCGCCGTCGTCGCTGCGACGTTCGTCGCGATGCCGTTCCTCGTCATCAGTCTCGAAGGCGCCCTGGCGGGGCTGCGACCGAGCTACGAAGAGACCGCGGCCTCTCTCGGAGCCTCGCCGCTACGGGTGTTCTTCACCGTCACCCTCCCCATGGTGGCCCCCGGACTCGTCGCCGGAGCCGCTCTCACCTGGGCGCGGGCCCTGGGTGAGTTCGGCGCGACCATCACCTTCGCGGGCAATCTGCCCGGCACCACGCAGACACTGCCCCTCCAGGTGTATCTGCTGCTCCAGGACCAGCCGGAAGCGGCCACCTCCCTGTCCCTGCTGCTGCTCGCCATCGCCATGGCGGTGCTCATCGCGCTGCGCGGCCGCTGGTCCGGCGGGGCCCCCGGCCAGGCACCAGGCAGGCAGCGCCCGGAGGAAGCGTCTGCCGAGCCGCCCCCCGCCGAGCCGGTCAAGGACTACAACCACCCTGAAGGGCGGGAGAGCTGGCCGCTTCACGCCGAGGTCACCGGTTTCAACGAACTCACCCTGGACGCCGAACCCGGCACCACCATTGCCGTCGTGGGCCCCAACGGCGCGGGCAAGACCACCCTGCTGCGCGCCCTCCTCGGCCTGACCCCGCGCGCCCACGCCGCACTTCGCCTCGGTGACGCCGATGTGACCGACCTGCCCCCGCACCGCCGCGGCGTGGCCTGGGTGCCCCAGAACGGCGCGCTCTTCCCGCACTTGAGCGCCCTCGGCAACACGGCGTACGGGCTGCGCGCCCACGGCGTCCCGCGCGCCGAGGCCCGCCGCACCGCCCAGGGCTGGCTCGACCGACTCGGCGTCGGCCACCTCGCGCACCGCAGGCCAGCCCAGCTCTCCGGCGGCCAGGCCCAGCGCGTCGCGCTGGCCCGCGCGCTGGCCGCCCGGCCCCGGCTGCTGCTCCTCGACGAACCGCTGGCCGCACTCGACCAGACCACCCGCGCCGATGTACGCCACACCCTGCGCACCCACCTCGACGGCTTTTGCGGCGTCTGCCTGATCGTCACCCACGACCCGGTGGAAGCCGTATCGCTCGCCGACCGGGTGCTCGTACTGGACGAGGGCCGCGCCCTGCAGGACGCCCCGCCCGCCGAGGTCACCCGCCACCCCCGCTCCCCGTGGGTCGCCCGGATGCTCGGCCGCAACGCCTGGCCAGGCACCGCGACGGCGGACGGCCTCGCGCTCTCCGGCGGCGGGCTCCTCGTCGTCGCCGATCCGCTGCCCACCGGCACCGAGGCTCTCGCGATCATCGCGCCGGAAGCGGTCGCCGTACACCGTGACAGGCCCGGCGGCAGCCCGCGCAACGTGTGGCCGGGCACCGTACGGGAGATCACCGCCACCGGCAGCCGCCTGCGCATCCTGATCGGCTCGCCCCAGGCGCCCGACATCGTCGCCGAGATCACCCCGCAGGCGGCTGCCGAACTGGGCCTCGCCGACGGGACTTCCGTATGGACCAGCGTCAAAGCGACCGAGGCCGTCATTGTGACGCTGTGAGAGCCGTGACCGCCGAGCCGGGGGACGGGCGCGCACTCCTACTCCACCGTGGAAGCCAGTCGACTCCGAACAAAAGTCGAGCGGTTCTTTCCTTTTCTCGACAGCGTCGGGAATGGTCGCGGTTCCGGAACTCTTGTTCCATACCTGTGGGTTGTGTAAGGGTGAGCTTCCTCATGTCCCACAGGCCGATTCTGTTCAGTCGTTCGAATTTCACCGCGGTATAGACCAAAGCTGGCGCGCGCCCTTTCAGCTGACAGAAATGTCCCGCCCGTTGACCCGGGCGGGACCGGAACCATGTTCAACCCCCCACCGCAATGCCCTGGATGGAAAGACGTCTATGCAGAATCCCCGTACTCCGGGTCCCGTCCCTCCTCCCCGCACCGGTCTCAGTTCCGGGGACTCCGACGAAGGTCTCGCGGCGACACTGCGGGCCGACGGGGGGAAGGGCGAGGCCCGTGCCGTAGCGGTACTGCTGGCGAGGCACTGGCAACCGGTGTTCGACTACGCCTCGATCTGCACCCCTTCGGCCCGGGCGGCGTCCATGCTCGCCACGGCGGCCTGTCACAAGGTGTTGGAGAATCTGCGGCAGGCCCGGACGACCGCAGCACTTCGTCCCCTCCTTTTGGTGACAGCCCGTCAAATCGGCAAGGCCTGGGCGGCGGACGAGCGCATCACCGCGCTGCCCGAACTCCAGAATCCGGACAGCGGCCGCACCGTACCTGCCGACATGTTCACCGTCCCGGAGAATCGGGGGCTGATCGCGCGGGCTTTCCAGGCAATGCCGGGCCCCGCCCAATGTCTGCTCTGGCACGTCGAGGTCGAGGGCGAGGGGATATCCGTACCGGCCGGTTTGCTGGCCGTTGATCCCCGTGGCGCGGCGGCCCAGCTCGAACAGGCGCGTGAAATCGTGCGGGCGGGCTGCCTGCGGGCCCATCTGGAACTCGCCCCGGACAGGGAATGCCGCCACTACAACCGGCTGCTGGACGTATCCCTGCGCCGCGGTGGCCCGCTGATCCCCGACATCCAGGCGCATCTGGCGAAGTGTCAGCACTGCCGATACGGCGCCGAACAGCTCAACCACGCCGACGGCCGGCTCGCCCTCCTGCTGGCCGAAGGCGTGCTCGGCCCGGCCGCCCAGCCCTACCTCGACTCGCGGCCCGCCCGCGCCCGCTCCCGGGCCAGAGCGGGCGCGGTCCGCAGCGCGGTCCGCAGCGCCGGGCGTCACTCGCGGGGCGGTCGTCCCCGCTCGCTGCCCCGCGTCACCTTCCAGGGCCGTTCTCTGTCGCTGTCCGAGCGCGGACGCGGGGCCGTCATCACCGGCCTCGGGATCGTGACCGGTCTGCTCGTCGTCGCGGCCGTCGTCACCGAGCTCTGGCCGGACGACGACAGCCATGCGGGGCCGGCCGTCCCGAGCGGCTCCGTCAGCGCGATCCCCGCCCCTGGATCCCAGTTGCCCTCCAGCCCCGTGCCGCAGCCGTCGCAGCCGTCGACGACCTCTGCCGCACTCCCCACGGGCGGCCCGCTCAACACCAGGCTGCGCAACGTCGACGCCGCCCTGTGCCTCGACATCCGCGACCGCAGGGCGCAACTCGGCGCCGAGGCGACGATGGCGCCCTGCTCCAGCTCCGTGACCCAGCAGTGGGCGTACGAGAACGACGGACTGCTGCGCAGCGCCGCCGCCCCCGAACTGTGCCTCAACTCCCATGAGCTGGACGGCGTGGTCGTCCTCGGCGAGTGCGTGGACCCGTCGGCGGGCAACGCGGCGGACGTCCGCTACGACCTGACGATCCGGGGCGATGTGATTCCCCGCTGGAACGAAGGACTGGCCGTCGTCCCCACCGCCGCGGAGGCCGGAGCGACGGTGGTGGTCAAGGTCCGGGACGGCTCTGAGGCACAGCGATGGGCCACCGGCACCGTTGCCTTCGGCTCGCCCAGGATCCTGACCGCTGACTCGGGAACTCTGCCCGCCGAGGTGGTCAACACCTCCCCGTCAGGCGGCAAACGCCCGCCGCCCGTGGGCAGGGGTGCGGTGCCGGATCCGGAGACCACGGCTTCGTACGGGGACATGCCCCACTCCAGTGTCCGCCGCGCCGGCGACGGCGGGTCCGGGGCCGGCTCGGACACCGCCCCGCCCGGGCCGCGGCCCGGGGCTCCGGGGCAGCTGCACGACGCTGTGGGCCGGGGCCTGCGGAGTCCGGTGTCCTCACTTCCCTGCCCGCGGGAGGCCGTTCACACGGTCGGGGACAACAGGCGCGTCAGGTCATCTCGGGCATCTCACCCTGCGTCGTCCGCAGATCGATGACGGAGAACGCCGCGCCCTGCTGATCCGCGACCGCCGCGAAACGGCCGAACGGGCTGTCCATCGGGCCGAAGTGCAACTGCCCGCCGAGCTTGGTGACGGTGGCCACCGCGGCGTCGCAGTCCGGCACCGCGAAGTACACATTGATGTACGGCGGGACCTCGGGCGGGAAGTCGTCGGTCATCTTCATCCGGCCCGCCACCGGCCGGCCGTTGACGTTCCACACACGGAAGTCGATGTGCTCGTCGGCCATCCGCTGCACCTCGAAGGGGAAGACGGCGGGGTAGAAGGCGTCCGCCTTCGCGACGTCGCGGGTGGTGACCTCCGCCCATGCGAACGAGCCGGGCTCGCCCGTCTTCTCGAAGCCCTCGTGGCTGCCGGGCTGCCAGGCGCTGAAGTACGCGCCGCTGGGGTCCTTGGCCGTCACCATGTGGCCGAACTCGCCGACCTCCATCGGCTCCATCGTCAGCGCGCCGCCGTTGTCGCGGATCTTCGCGGTCGTCGCGGCGATGTCCGGGGTGGCGAAGTAGAGATTCCAGGCGGCCGGGGTGCTTTCCATGCCCGGCATCTGGGGGGAGAGGGCGGCCACGGCCTTGCCGTCTGAGTACGCCTGTGTGTAGTAGCCGAATTCCTCCGAGCCTTCGCCGAACGTCCAACCCAGCAGCTCGCTGTAGAAACGCTTCGCGGCTTCCAGGTCGGGGAACATCGCGTCGGTCCAGCAGGGGGTGCCTTCGGGTTGCGCGGCCATGGGAACCAAGCCTCCCGGTCGAGGGAATTTCGTCCCTCTCACGCTATTCGCGAGTACGCGGCGCCGCGCGCCGAGCGAGGGGTTCGGTCTTGGGCGTTCGGCGTTGCGCGGGGCGGGGCGCGGGTCCGGGGCGCGGGGTGAAGGGACGCGGCGCAAAGCTGCCGCGTTCTGGGGGTGCGGGGGCGTCAGCCCATATATACCCCCATGGAGTATTGGAGCCGCCGCAGTTTTGGGAAGGGGCGGGGTGGGGGAGCAAGCAACCCGCACCCCGGACGCCCGCGGGGCCGGACCCCCGCGCCCTGGACGGGCCCCGCGCCCCGGACGCCCGCACCGCCGAAGCCCACGCACCCCGGACGCCCGGTGAAGCCGCCCCCTACGGCAGCGGAAGCGCCACCTTGAGCGCGTACACCGCAACCAGCCCGTACCCGATCCGGAACGTCCACGCGCGGGCGCTGTCCGAGATCCGTGTGCCTGCCAAACCGCTGACCGCGACCAGCATTTGCTGCCACGCCAGAGAGGCGACGAAGACCCCGCCGACGAACACCACGCCGGCCGTGCCGCCGCTCAGGGCCGCGCCCTGAGCCGTGGTCAGGGCGGCGAAGTACAGGGCGGTGGTGGGGTTGACGAGGGTGAGCGCGGCGAACCGGGCGAACGTCCGCACCGGTCCGGCTCCCGCACTCTCGCTCTCGGGGGCGGGCCCCGTGCGCCGCGAGGCGAGCAGCCCGCGCACCGCGATCACCGCCAGCACGGTGGCTGACACCAGCCGGACCCAGGCCTCGACGCCAGAGAGCGCGGAGGCGACGAGCGGCCCGAGTGCGGTTGCCGCGGCGGCGTACGCGAAGTCGACGACGGCGACCGCGGCCGCCGCGGCCACAGCTCCGCGGCGGTCGCGCATGCCCTCCTGGATGAGGAGTACGCCCATCGCGCCCACGGGCATCGCCACACCGAGGCCCGCTGCCGCGCCCGCCATCGCCGTCGTCCACATACTCATGGCGCACAGCGTCGGGTCCGGCCCACGGCCGGCGCGACTGATTTACACGGCCCCGCCGGCACGCCGCCGGTGCGCGGCGGCCAGGGAGCGCAGGACGGCCGGGCGCTGAGGGCTCTCAGCCGGCTTCGGCGAGCGGATTGAGGACCATCGGCTCGATCTTGCCCTCGAGCATCGCACCGAGGCCCAGTACGGCACAGATGTCGGGCCGGTCGGCGATGTGCACGGGCATCCCGGTGGCATCGCGCAGCATCTGGTCCAGGCCGGGCAGCAGCGCGCTCCCGCCGACCATCATGATCCCGCGGTCGGCGAGATCGGCGACCAGGTCCGGCGGGCAGTCCCGCAGCACCTTGCCGATGCCGTCGAGCACGGAGGTGAGCGGGGTGTGGATGGCGTGCCGTACGGCGGCGGTGTCGACGCGCACCGAGCGGGCGAGGCCGGTCGCCACGTCCCGGCCGTGGATCTCGGTGGACGTCGGGCCGTGGGCGTTGAGGCCGTTGCCGCTCAGTGCCACCTGGAGGGGGCGTACGGACTGGCTGGGCAGCATCAGTTCGTGCTGGTGGCGCAGGTGCTGGATCACCGCGTGGTCGATGGCGTTGCCGCCCACGGGGATCCGCTCGGCGGTGACGATCGCGCCGAGCGAGAGCACGGCGACCTGTGTGGTCGCCGCGCCACACACCATGATCATGGTCGCGGTGGGCTGCTCCACGGGCAGCCCGCAGCCGACGGCCGCGGCGATCAGCGTGTCGACGAGCTCGACCCGGCGGGCGCCGAGGCCGACGAGGGTCTCGATGGCGGCGCGTTCGGCGAGCGGGTCGCTGCCGTGCGGGGTGCAGGCGGCGGCGCGCAGCCGCGGCTTGCGGCGCAGCTGGCGGCGGAGCTTCTCGCCGAGGAGGAGACGGAGCATCCGCTGGGCCATCTCGATGTCGACGACGGTGCCGCCGGCGATGGGACGGGCGACGCGGATGTAGTCGGGCGTACGGCCCGTCATCTTCTCGGCGAGCGCGCCGACCGCGATAAGCGCGCCGGTGCGGGTGTTGACGGCGGCGACGCTCGGCTCGTCGACGACAAGCCCGGCCCCCTTCACGAAGACCCTGGTCCTCGCGGCTCCCAGGTCGACGGCGATATGGCAACGGCGCAACTGTTCAAGGCTGACGGTCACAGCGGATCCTCCCGAGTGCGGTACTTGATGGCATCGTGCGATCGCCACGGGAGGTGCGCGCGCTGGGTGAGCCGGTCGGGGGTATGGAGCTGACGACCCGCCAGATTTGTTCGGCCGATCGGTGGGCATCGCGTGCGGCGCGGCCGCGAGCCGTTGCGGGGGCACGTCGGCCTTCGGCGGAAGTTGTCCTCAATCGCCGGACGGCTTGATACCCCGGCTACAGCCGCCTCTGCAGCAGTCCCCAGCAGAACTCCGCGATGCCCTGCTCGCCGTCGGGGAGGGTGAACGCCAGCTGCCACCGCGTCGGCGCCGAGCCTTCCATCGGTCTGGCCGGAGGAAACGCTCTTGCCACCTCGTCCACGGTGCACAACCACGGCACCAGGTCATCGGCCGTACGCAGCTCCGGTCCCGCCGCCCCGGGGGCGCGGACCAGCCACTCGTTCCACACCGCCCCGTTGTCCGCCGCCAGCACCTCGAAGCGCAGGTCGGGCCAGAGCGGTACGGGCCACAGCAGCGCGTCGCACTCGAGGTCGCCGATCCGCCGCCGTACGATCTGCTCCGGCTTCCCGAGCACCGAGCGGTAGCGGGCGACCGCGCCGCGGCTCCTCGGTGAGCGGACCATGGCCTGCCAGCGGCGGTTGGCCTCGCGCATCTCGGCGAGGGACGCGCCCAGTTCGTGGCGGGCGTCCTCGACCAGGCCGGGTTGATGGTCAGCCATCCGGCGCAGCAGTACCAGCTGGAAATCGAGGGGACCGAACGGTGCGGCAGGGGTCATGTCCGACATCCTGCCCCACTGCCCGGGACGAACGCGCCGTCAAAGAGAGGGAGCTGACTCGCCGCCGGGATGAGCATTCCACACAACATTTTCACAGACTCATCCACCTCTGAACCCTCCGCGGCGCATAGCCTGCGGGCGCCATGGATTACTGCAACCAGTGCCGTCGGCACCTCAACGGCGCTCTGGCCTGTGCCGGCTGCGGTACACCCGTTGAGGAGCTCCGGTATCAGAGCCCCATTGCGCCCGCGGCGGAGCACGTCCTCGAACTGGACGAGGTGTCCGAGCCGGCGGGCCATCGGCATGTCCGCCGCCAGACCAGTTCCCGGCGCAAGGCCGCGGCCGGGCGCCGGGCCCGTAAGCGGCGTGGCCGCAAGGTGCTGCTCGGCACCTTCGGCCTGGTGCTTGCCGCGGGTGCGCTGAGCCTGGCCGAGCTGGCCATGGAGAATCCGGGCAACGACGGCGCGGCCACCGCCGTCAAGGAAGACCCGAACGTCGAGACGCAGCCTCCTCCGGAGCCCACGGACGTCGATGTCACCCCCAAGGGCCCCGACCGGGTGACGGAATCACCCGTCTCGGCGTCCAGTTCCGCACGCCCGACGGGAACCGGCACCGGTACCGGCGGCCCGGGCAGCGGCGGCACCGGGAAGGGGAAGGCGACCGCCACGAGCCGGGGCGGCGGCAGGCCGTCCGCCACGCCCTCCGCCGTACAGCCGTCCGCCAGTACGCAGCCGTCGAGCTCGGGGCAGCCGAGCGAGTCGGCCCCGGCCGGCCCTCCGCCGTCCACGGCCCCAGCGCCGACCCCGGCACCCAGCCCGACCTGCAGCCGCTTCCTGTTCTGGTGCTTCTAGGGCGTGTTTTAGAAGTCCCTCCCCAGAGCTTCGCCTGGGAGGTGCCCCCACCCCGCGACGCCTGGCACGCACTCCCCAGCTATCGCTGGGAGGTGCCCCCACGCGGTGTTGCCGTAAGTCGCCCAAGTACGCCCAGTACGAGGACGATCTCCCCCAGACTTCGTCCGGGGGTGCCCCCACCGCCTTGCGATTGCACGCACCAGACGCCGCAGGGCCCGCCCTGCGGGCGGACGGCGCTACTTCTAAAACCCGCCCTAGGAGATCGGGCGACCGAGGGCTACGGCACGGCCGGAGCCGCTTCGCCCAGCATCCGCTTGAGCAGGTCCCGCAGCATCGTTCGCTCCTCGTCCGACAGCTCAGCCAGCGGCTCGCGCGCGAAGTCCAGCGACTGACGCAGCCGGCGCGCGGTGTCGACGCCGTCCTTCGTCGGTGCGGCCAGTTTCACCCTGCGGTCGTTCGGATCGGGCCGTCGCTCCACCAGCCCGCGGGCCTCCAGCCGGTCCATGATGCCGGTGATGTTCGACGGCTCGCACCTCAGCTTCTGTGCGACGCGGCGCATGGGCATCGGCTCCAGGGTCAGCAGTCCCAGCACCCGTGCCTGCGCGCCGGTGAGTGAGTGCTTGGCCGCGGCCTGCTCGTACTCCGCGTAGTAGCGGGCCACAACGGTGCCGATGAGCTCGACGACTTCAAGGGTCAGAGGGTCTGTTCGTGGGGTGGCCATGGCAACAGAATACCCAGTTACTTGACAACATGAAATATCCATGAGCATGGTTGTTTCACATGGTGAAGCTTTTCTAGGAGGAACGCAGCATGTCCGCACTCCCCGCGTCGGGCCGTGAATGGCACCTGGTCGCCCGTCCGCACGGCTGGCCCAAGGCGGAGGACTTCGCTCTGCGTGAGGCCCGGGTGACCGAGCGGGGCGAAGGTCGCGTTCTCGTGCGCAATCTGCATTTCTCGGTCGACCCGTACATGCGCGGCCGGATGAACGACGTGAAGTCGTACACCCCGCCCTTCAAGCTCGACCACCCCATGGAGGGCGGCGCTGTCGGCGAGGTCATCGCCTCGGGAGCCGAGGGCTTCGCCGTCGGTGACCACGTCCTGCACGGGCTCGGCTGGCGCGAGTACGCCGAGATGCCCGCGAAGCATGCCACCAAGGTCGACGCCTCACTCGCCCCGCTCTCCGCCTACCTCGGCGTGCTGGGCATGACCGGTCTGACCGCCTACGCCGGGCTCTTCGACGTAGCCTCCTTCAAGGAGGGCGACGCCGTCTTCGTCTCCGGCGCGGCCGGCGCGGTGGGCAGCCAGGTCGGCCAGATGGCCAGGATCAAGGGCGCCTCCCGGGTCATCGGCTCGGCGGGCTCGGACGAGAAGGTCAAGCTCCTGGTCGAGGAGTACGGCTTCGACGCGGCCTTCAACTACAAGAACGGCCCTGTCGCGCAGCAGCTGAAGGAGGCCGCCCCCGACGGCATCGACGTCTACTTCGACAACGTCGGCGGGGACCACCTGGAGGCCGCGATCTCCTCGCTCAACATGAACGGCCGCGCGACCATCTGCGGCATGATCGCCCAGTACAACAACACCGACCCGACGCCGGGCCCGCGCAACATGGCCCTCATCATCGGCAAGCGGCTGCGCCTGCAGGGCATGCTCGTGAACGACCACACCGAGCTCCAGCCAAAGTTCGTCCGTGAGGTCGCCGGCTGGATCGCCTCCGGCGAGCTCAAGTACGACGAGACCGTGGTCGAGGGCATCGAGAACGGCTACGACGCGTTCCTCGGTCTGCTGCGCGGTGAGAACACCGGCAAGATGATCGTTTCACTCACCCGCTAGGCTCGGCGTCAGCCACCGCGGTCGTGGGCGCGAGCCGGGGTGAACCAGCAGGAGGAAACCCCTTCATGTCCATCCAGCAGTCCGAGGTCCTGTACACCGCTGTCGCCACCGCGGAGAACGGCCGTGACGGCCGCGTCGCCACCCAGGACGGTCAGCTCGACGTGGTCGTCAACCCGCCGAAGGAGATGGGCGGTTCCGGTGCGGGCACCAACCCGGAGCAGCTCTTCGCCGCCGGTTACAGCGCCTGCTTCCAAGGTGCGCTGGGTGTCGTCGCCCGCAGGGAGAACGCCGACATCTCCGGCTCGACGGTCACTGCCGAGGTCGGCATAGGCAAGAACGACGAGGGCTTCGGGCTTATCGTCAAGATCTCCGCGAACATCCCGAACGTGGACGCCGCCACCGCCAAGGACCTGCTCGAGAAGGCCCACCAGGTCTGCCCGTACTCCAAGGCGACCCGCGGCAACATCACGGTCGACCTCGCCCTCTGACCGGCACGGCGTACATGAGGGCCGCACCCCGCCCGGGGTGCGGCCCTCGCTGCGTACTCAGCGTGTGATCAGCGCCCGGCCGACCTGCGCGAACACGCCCTTCGGGTGATCGCGGAACAGCGGCTCCGTGCCGAACAGCACGACCGGCGCGCCCTTCGCGCTCGTACCGCTGACGATCGACGCCCTGCCCGCCGCGTCCTTCGGGCCGTCCCTGCCGTCCTCCGTCGTACGCCAGTGGCCCGCGACGAGCGGGTTCCCCGAGCCGTACGATTGCTCCACCCGCACGCCCGGGCCGAGGTCGGTGAACCACAGCGGGGAGTACACGAAGGTGTGATGAACACCGGCGTCTTGTAGGCGGACTTGACGCGCTTGTCCTTGGCGGCGGAGGCCGGGGAGTTTCGATCAGCTCCCGCACCTGCTCCTGCTCGCGCGCCTGGTGGGAGGTCTCGGGCGCGGTGACGGTGACGAGATACAGCTCGTGGCCGCCGGCGGAGTGCCCGGCGACCTCGATGCTGACCCGGTCGCCGAGCTTCTGCAGGGCGTTCAGCCGCGGGGCGAGCGCGTGGTACGGCGCGAGCCCCAGCTTGAGCGACTTGTCGGCCGGGTTCACGGGCGGCGCGTCGAGGACGGTACGCCGTGGGTAGCCGCCGCTCTTCGCGAGGTCGGGGGCCGCGGTGCGCAGCGCGTCGGCGGCGGCGGAGAGGGGAGCCTTCGGATAAGGGGCGTCGCGCCCGCCGCCTTCGCGTACGGGATGGGGCTGTGGGCCGTCGCGACCGGGGACGGCGGTCGCGGGCGCGGGCGCGAGAAGCGCCGCCCCGGCGAGGGCGGCGGTGGCGATGAGAAGAGGGCGGGGCAAGCCCATGCGTACGTGCCTCCGGAGTGTCGGAATCGATCGGAACCGATCAGCACAACGATCAGTCGTACGCAGGGGTCTACAGGTTCGACTGCGGACAACAAGGGCCGCTTGGGCGTAAACCCCCGTTCGGCTCCGCCTCGTCGCGCACCACCCGCCGGGCCGATCGTGCCCGCAGCGCCGGTCCGGCCGTGCTCGGCCCGACCCCGACTCCGGCACCCCCGATAAGCTGTACCCATGCGTGATCTTGGGGTGGGCTTCGGCTACTTGATGAAGGGCCAGCGGTGGGTCGGCCGGCACGGCAAGTGGTTCAGCTTCGGGCTGCTCCCGGGTCTGGTGACCCTGGTGCTGTACGCGGCCGCGCTGGTCGGTCTCGGCTACGGCGCCGACGACTTCGCCGCCTGGGCGACGCCCTTTGCCGGCGACTGGTCCTCGCCCTGGCGGGGCCTGTTCCGCGGCTTCCTGACCGCGCTGGTCTTCTCCTTCGGGCTGTTCCTCGCGGTGATCACCTTCACCGCGGTGACGCTGCTGGTCGGCCAGCCCTTCTACGAGTCGCTGTCCGAGCAGGTCGACCGCACCGAGGGCGGCGACGTCCCCGAGTCCGGCCTGCCGCTCCGGCGGGAGCTGTGGATCTCCGCGCGCGACTCGCTGCGGGTCCTGGCGCGGGTCGCGCTCTACGGCGTACTGCTCTTCGCTCTCGGCTTCATCCCGGTCGTCGGCCAGACCGTCGTCCCCGTCATGGGCTTCTGCGTCTCGGGCTTCTTCCTCGCGGAGGAGCTCACAGCGGTCGCCCTCCAGCGGCGCGGTGTCGAGCTCAAGGACCGCCTCCGGCTGCTACGGGGCCGTCGGCTGCTGGCCCTCGGCTTCGGCGTGCCGCTGACGCTGGCGTTCCTCGTCCCGTTCGTGGCCGTGTTCCTGATGCCGGGGGCGGTGGCCGGGGCGACGCTGATGGCGCGGGACCTGGCGCCTGACCCGGACCCGGAGCCGGCGAGTCGGGCCCAGTACACCCTGCACAAGGACTAGGGCTTCTCCTCTGGAGCAGACGGTGGCTGTCTTCTCGTAGCGGGTGGCGACCAAGATCGAATGTCACTCACTGCTCGCGGCCCGCTCCATCGCGACACACCTCAGCCCAGGCAGGTGCCAATTGCTTTACGGCGAAAGAGAGTTGGGCATGGCACCATGGCCGACTGCGTGTGCGCCCAGGGTTCATGTGTAACGTTTGACTTACATGTGTGCATATGCCTACGTTGGATCCAGATTGAACGAAATATCCGTTCTCTTGCCTGGCGAGAAGACGGAAACAATCTCAAGATCCCGATCGACGACCACCTGGTCGTTGGTTGTCCGACGGACGGATGCCCAGTCGCCGGGTTTGCTCCACTCAGCAGCCCAGGTGGGCCCGATGCCGCGCATTCAGCGTGTGAGTCGGCGATGGCAACTCCCGTCATGGCGATACTCCCGCCATGACGATGGCAACTCCCGCCATACAGGCCGATGTACCGGAGCCCTTCGCGAACGCGTCATTGCCTCACTGGCGCTGACGTCGCCGCGGCCGTGCAGGGCTGGGGCCCGTCCATGTTCCCGGGAAAGGGAAAGCACCATGCGGGTAAAGACATCCAGGATTCTCCGGCTGCTCGCCGGCCTGTTCGCCGCTCTGGCTCTGGCCTTCGGTGGAGCAAGCGTAGCCAGTGCCACCAGCACGAACGACTCGGGTTCGTCCAACTACTACGACGATCACCGGGACAATCGTGACGACGACCAGTGGTGGTGGTGGAATTACGACAACTCGGGCCGCTATGACGACAACGGGAACCGCGACTTCGATCGCGACAACGGTGACCGCGACAACGGTAACCGCAACAACGGTGACCGCGACAACGGTAACCGCAACAACGGCGACCGCGACTGACGCTTGAAGGCTGAAGGGGAATCATCTCGCCAAAGCCAGTTGGTCTCCTTCTCCGGTAGCCCCGCGTTGCGACAGCTGCGCGGGGCTACCGGATCAGGCGCGGCCTACAGATGGCCTGGCGCCCTGCTCGGCGCCGCCGAGACAGCAAGGCAGGGAAGCTCTGCCAACGCGAGGCCGGGGGTGGTGTCGCCCGCGTCGGCGATCACCGCACCGTCCGGGCCCCAGACGGTGCTGCCGCCGCGGCAGTCGCCCGCGTCGCTGAGCCCCACGGCGTTGCCAAGAACCACGTACAGGCCGTAGTCCCTGGCCCGGACCGGGTAGACCGCCTCGAAGGAGTCGTTCTCCACGTCGAGCGCCGAACTGGCCACGTACACCTGGCAGTTGTCCTGCTTCGCGCGCTCGGCGAGCTCCGGGAAGCGGTTGTCGTAGCAGATCGCCAGGGCGAAACGGACGCCGCCGAGGGTGAACCGGCCGTCGGCCGTGCCCGCCGCGAAGGTGTCGAGCTCAGGGCCGTGCAGATGCTGCTTGTCGTAGCGGGTGAGCAGCTCACCGCGCGGGTCGATGACGAGCGAGGCGATCGTGGGCCGCTCTCCGTAGGTGCGGGCGGCGCAGTTCACCACGGCGGTGATGCGGTCGGCGCGGCAGGCCTCGCGTATGGGGTCGAGCCGCGGATCGTCCTCCGCGACCCAGAGTGCCGGGTCCTTGGCGATGAGCTCCAGCTCGTACCCCGTCACGGCCAGCTCGGCGAACACGACCAGATCCGCGTCCTGTCCGGACGCCGCGCGGAGGAGGCCGTGCATGGCGTGGACATTGGCGTCGACATCGCCCGGCACGGCCGCGAATTGCGCTGCTGCGATCTTCATGCGCTGAATCATCGCCGTCTCACCATCCGGGAGGAAGCCCGTAATCGATTGCTCGGAGGGGCGGCGCTGGCGAGCATCGGCCCATGACCGAAGTGATCGCAGTCGCCGTCATCACCGTCCTCGCCGTCATCAGTCCGGGCGCCGACTTCGCGATGGTTGTGCGCAACAGCTATCTGTACGGCCGTACGACGGGGCTGCTCGGGGCGGTGGGTGTGGCCGCGGGCGTCCTGGTCCATGTCACGTACACGATGTTCGGCGTCGGCCTGCTGATCGCGTCGTCGACGGCGTTGTTCACGGCGATCAAACTGGTCGGCGCGGCGTACCTGGTCTATATCGGCGTACGCACCTTCAGGGCGCGCCCCGATCTGGCGGTGGACCTGGAGTCCAAGCCGGGCCTGACGCGCCTGGGCGCGCTGCGCACCGGCTTCCTTACGAACGCGCTCAACCCGAAGACGACGCTCTTCGTGGTCTCCACCTTCACCCAGGTGGTGGGCCCGGACACCCCCCTGTGGCAGCAGGCGGGCTACGGCCTGTTCATGTCCTTCGCCCACCTGGCGTGGTTCGGCGTGGTGGCGCTGTTCTTCTCCAACTCCCGTTTGCGCACGGCGATGTTGCGCTGGCAGAAGACCCTGAACCGCACGATCGGCTCGGTCCTGGTGGGCCTGGGAGTCACTCTGGGCCTCGCCCGCTGAGTCTGCGCCCTCCCGCTTTCGCGCCGCCCACCGCCAGACCGCCGGGAGCCCCGCCGCCAAACCGGGCTGAGGCCCGGCGGCGCGAGGCTGCACCCTCCGGGTGCCGCTCGGCGCGGCGCGATGCCGCTTCCGGGGATGCGGGAGCTCCGCCCACACCCCACTGGCCGGCTCCCCCGGCACCGAGCCCCCGCCGCCGCGTCGCCCACCCCGGGACCCGGGGTGTTGGGGCTCTGCCCAACACCGGCCTCCCGCGAGCGAACAGGACCCGCTCGGCGTTGCCGCTTCCGGGGTTGTGGGGCCCGCCCCCAGTGGGCGGGGCGGTTGGGCACGGGCCCTGCTGCGGAAGGCCGCGCTCGGCGCGGGTGGCGGTAGCGGCTGTCGTGTCTCCCGCGGCGCGGAGCTGTCGTCCTAGGGTGTGGGCTGCCCCCTCGTCAGGGATGAGCCTGCCGCGGGCGGGCCGCCCGGCCTGCTTGGCGGGGGTGGCGGTAGCGGCTGCCGGCCTGCGGCGGGAAGCTGCCGGCCCCGGGGTGTGGGGCCGCTCCACGTCAGGCGACAAGCCCCGCGCGAGGCGGCCCCCCGCCCCCTCAGCCCGACGTCTCCGCCGCCACGCGAATAATCGCCCGCACCTGCCCAATGATGTCCACCCGGTTCCGCACGAACTCCGGGTCCGTGATCTCCGTCGTGTTCCCCGCCCCGAACTGCAGCACCGGCGTATGCACATGACCCCCCGGAATCTCCAGCCCCAGCCGGTCCCGCAGCAGCGTCGCCCGGTACGCGATCTCGTTCGAGAGGTAGTCGCCGCCGCCTCCCGCGCGCGCGGTCGAGCCGGCCGTCGGGCCCCCGGGGCTGACCACCGGCGTCGTGCCGCCCGGCGGGATCTCCGTCACCGTCGTGTTGTCGTACACCGGGAAGCGCCCCGTCTCCGCCGCCACAATCGCCTTGTACGGAAGCGAAGTCGTCGTCCACTGCGGCTGCGACGCCGGATCGGTCACCGGCACCGTCTCCGTGCGCGAGACGTTCTCGTTGTCCCCGAACCCGCCCCGCCACGCGCCGTTGAAGCGCTCGATGTCGATACGACCCACCCGCCCCTGGCTCACCGTCGTGAACAGGTCGGCCTTCGTCAGCTGCGTGCGCAATGTCCGCTCCACCGTGCCGTCCGCGAAGTCCTGCCAGCGGACGGGGAAGACGGCCGTCTCGATCCGGGCGGGCCCGTCCGCCGTGCGGATCCAGGTGCCGTCCAGCGCCAGCGCGGTCGCCCCGGACGGGTTGCTGATTCGGATGTCGCGGTCCAGCGTGAAGGGGTCGAAGCCCGTCATCACGATCCGCTTGAAGCCTCCCCCCGCGGGGAGGTTCATCGAGTCCTGGCCGCGCGACGAGCGCTCGAGGCGGTCAAGGAGCCGCGCCCGTTCTGTGTCCGTCAGGCCGAACTCCGGCTGCCATTGCCGCAGTTCACGGGTCATCCCGAGCCGCGCCCAGTACAGCGGCCGGTCGTCGTCCCGGCTCAGATCGCCCCGCGCCGGGCCGCGGCCCTGCGCCCGGTCCACCGCCCGGTCCCACAGCTGCGCGCCCTGCTGTACGACGGCCCGCTCGGCCTGCCGCAAGGACCGCGTCCCCTCCAGCGCCTGCGCGAACCGCGGCGCCACGGTGTCGAATCCGCTGCGCCGCAGGATTTCCTGGGGCACTGCCTTGTCGAGCCGCTGCTCCTCGACAGTGAACGGCGAAACAGGTGCAGGCGCTGGATCGGCTGCGGCGACCGGTGAGCCGGTGAGGGCGAGCAGGAGGAGGGCGACGCCAACTACGTCCAGGCGGGCGGGTATTCGGGACACGGGAATCCTTCCGTCGGGTGGCGGAAGTATCGCCTCCGGGCCGCGCCCCTGGCTACCGCGTCACTCCAGCCGCTCCGGCCCCAGCAGCCACCGCTCGGTGGCCGCCACTTCGAGTGCTACTCCGACGACCTGTACCTCCCGGCCCAATCGACAGCCTCTGTGTCCGAGGCGTCCGGAGAGGCGGCATCGGCGCCACCGTCGAAAACGCCCACCCCTGGGGCCTCATGGCGGCCCACAACCGGGCATGCCAGGCCGCCGCCCCAAGAGGACGGCGGGCGAAGCAGCCCAGGACGTGGGGTCCGGGGCACAGCCCCGGTTCACGGCGGGGGTGGCTTCGCCGCCGTGACGTTGCGGTACGCGATCTCCGCGAGCCGCTCCTGCCCGTTCTTGCTCGGGTGGAACCAGTCCCAGCGGCTCAACTGCTCGCCCTCGAACCGGTAGTCGAAGACCGCCCCGCCGTCGTACCGGCAGCGCCGATCCTTTCCGCAGACGTCCCTGAGCACCTCGTTGTACGCCACGACCCGCTCATACACCCGGTCCCGCCGCTGTTGCGCCTTCGCGCTCTCGTCCTCCGCGTTGCCCAGCATGGAGGCGCAGATGCCCAGCTTCCAGATCTGCCGTCCCAGCGGATCGCCGCGCCCGGTCGACCAGAGCCGCTTGAGATCCGGCACGCTCGACACGTATACCTGAGCCTTCGGCGCGGTACGCCGCAACTGCCGCAGTGCCGCCGCGAAGGCACTCCGGAACTCCTCGACCGGAGTCATCAGCTCCGCCGTGTCCGCGCAGGCGTCGTTCGCGCCGACCATCACCGTCACCAGCTCGGGCTTCTTGGCCGCCGCCTGCGTCATCTGCTCGGCCAGATCCGCCACATCGGCCCCGGAGCGGGCGAAGTTCCAGCTTCTCTCCGTCATCGCGGGTGTCCCGATCAGCCTCAGCGCCAGGCTGCGCACCGTGGCGTCCGTGCCGGTCGCCCAGGACACCTCCGGGCAGTCGGAGAACACCACGCAGGCGTCGAAGCCGCGGGTGATGGAGTCGCCGACGGCGGCGATGGAGTCGGGGCTGCGGTCCCAGACGGGGGTGGGGCTGGGGGACGGCCGCCGCTTGGCGGGGGAGCCGTTGCCTCGCGTATCCGACGCGGAGTCACATCCGGCCAGTGCGCCGGTCGCGAGGAGGACCGCTGCCGTCAGCGCTGCCGCCGCCCTGCGCGAGCGGCGCTTCCGGCTCGTCTCCCGCATGCCCAGATCCCCTCCGTATCACCGGTCCGTGACGTCCTGCCGAGTGAAAGCTTGGTGCGTACGGGCTCTCGGACCGACATTACGTCACCCCTCTGCCATCTACTCGCGGTAGCTTTTTCCCGTCGACCCAGAGGCATCGTGCCCATCGGCTCCGGTAAATTACATCACGTCACATACTGTCCTTTTTGTGGAGTTTGACTCCCGATGATGTTTACTGAGGCCGCTGGGAAGGCGATCCTCGTCCCACACTGGAGGTCCCGGTGACGACACGTGGCGTTCTGTACGTTCACTCCGCGCCGCGCGCGCTGTGCCCGCACGTCGAATGGGCGGTGGCGGGCGTTCTTGGTGTGCGGGTCCAGCTCGACTGGATCCGGCAGCCCGCGTCGCCCGGCACCTGGAGATCCGAGTTCTCCTGGCAGGGCGAGGTGGGAACCGCCTCCAAACTCGCCTCGGCGCTGCGCGGCTGGCACCTGCTGCGCTTCGAGGTGACCGCCGAGCCCTGCCCCACGGCGGAGGGCGAGCGCTACAGCGCCACGCCCGGCCTCGGCATCTTTCACGCCGTCACCGGGATCCACGGCGACATCCTGATCCCGGAGGACCGGCTGCGCGCCGCGCTGGCACGCTCGGTGCAGGGTGAGACGGACCTCGAGGCGGAGATCGCGAAGCTGCTGGGCAAGCCTTGGGACGACGAACTGGAGCCGTTCCGGTACGCGGGGGAGGGAGCGCCGGTCCGCTGGCTCCACCAGGTCGTCTGACGCACGTACGCGAAAGGGCCCCCCCCGCGGGGGGGGGGCCCTTTCC
>NZ_JBSFMS010000053.1:0-45781 GCF_053599675.1 Streptomyces sp. NPDC000880
GCGACCGAGGCGGCGGTGACGGCGACCGCGAGGAGCATGGAGACCAGGACCGCGCCGACGACGAGCACGACTCCGGCGCCACCGGCGACGAGGGCGAGGAGCGTGCCGGGCGTGAGCTGAGCGGCGGGCCGAGCCGGAGCGGGCACGAGAGCGGGGGCCGCGGGCGGGGTGTGGTGGCAGGTGCAGGCCGGTGCCGGGTGCTGCTGCTCGACGTGGGTCGGGGCCTGTGTGACCAGCGGGGTGACGATGCCGGTGGGTGTCGGCATGGTGGGGATGCGCGGGCGGAGCATGCGGGTTCTCCTTTCGGTTACTTCTGGGTGCCGTTGACGACGTCGACGCCCGTGCGGGTGCCGGACTCGATGGCGGGGGCAAGGAAGGTGTCGGCGAGGAGGAAGCCGCCGAGGAGGAGCACGACGATCAGCCAGGTCGGCGGGCGCATGAGGCGGATGCCGAAGTAGCCGAAGATGGCGATGACGAGGATCAGGGGCAGTTGGACGTTCATCGGGTGCTCTCCTGTCAGGCGATGCGGCAGCGGTGGGTGCGGGCTGCGAGGGTGGCGGCGGCGCGGCTGGTGTAGTCCGAGGACCAGCCGCAGCGGTCGGCGGCGCAGACGGCGGCGTGCTTGGTTCGGCCGTTCCGGTCACGGTGGGTGCCGACCTGGACGGGGCCGACGCTCATCACGGAGTGGAAGAAGTCGCGGGCAGGCATGGCGTGTTGTCCTTATCTGTCAGGTGAGCGGGGCGGTGTACTTCTCGACGGCGGCGGCGTAAGCGGTGACGGCGGCCAGGAGCTCACGGGCGAACTGGCGCTGTTCGGCCGGGGGAAGGCAGTCGCGGGCGCAGAGCGTCAGCGCGGCGTGGACGTCCTGCACGGCGAGGATCGGAGCGCGCTCCGTGCCGTAGTCGTGGCAGAGGGCGAACGGCTTCTCGGTCAGGTGGAAGCTGATCGAGGCGGCGGTGAGGCTGGACATGAGGAACCTCCGCTAAACGAGTTGGGCGGCGATGGCCTCAGCCATCGGGGCGGGGACGCCGAGGCGGGCGCGCAGGGTGTCGGTGTCGATGGGGTTGCCGGTGGCTGCGCGGTGGGCGTCGGCGAGCTTGCGGGCGTGAGCGACCAGCGGGGCCGGGGCCGGAATAGCAGCCGGTGCGGGTGGCGCAGGCGCGGGCAGGGCCGGGGCAGGCTCCGAGGTCTCGACGGCGTCCGGCTCTGGTTCGGGCTCCGATTTGGCCGGCACGACGTCCACCGGTTCCGACTTCTGGTCGGGCGCGGCCGGGGAGTGGGCGAGGAGCGTGCCGCCGAGGAAGGCGAGCGCGGGCCATCCGGCGATGCCGAAGCGGAGCCAGGCGGGAGGGTGGGCCAGGTCGAGGAATCCGGCGGTGGCGACGTTCGCGCCGAGCGAGGCGACCAGGGCGATCAGGAACCAGCACCAGGCCAGCCGGGACGGTCCGTCGTTGCGCAGCCGTCGCCAGGCGGCGACGAGGAGCAGGTCGACACTGACCGGGTAGGCCCACGCCTTCCACCCGGTCTGTCCAGCCGCGGCGGCAAGGTCGTGCAGGTGGGCGAAGGACAGGGCCCCGGCGATCACGGCCTGCACGAGGACGGCGTCGATGCGGAGCGAGCGGGTCATGTCTCCACCTCCTTTGCGGTGTCAGTCGGTCGGCGCGTGGCCGGTGCCGAAGCAGGTCAGGCAGAGCGCGGCCTGTCGGTCGCGGGTCTCGCGGAGCTTGCGGGCGGAGCCGACGCGGACCGTCTCGGCGATCTCGCCAACGCCCTTGCAGTCCGGGCACTTCTTCGCTCGCGGCTTGCGGGTTGCGGTGGCCATGACGTGGTGTGTCCTCTCTGGTGTGAGGCATGGCGGGGGTAGGGACGTGGCGCGAAGCGGTCGCGCCGACCGGGGTGCGGGGGGGATCAGACGGAGACGGGTGCCTCAGCCGGGGCCGGGATCTTGACCAGCGAGACCGTGGGCGGCAGCGCGGGCCGGAAGGCGGCGAGCGCGGGCACGTCAGGGGTGCGGTGGGCGTGCCGGTTGCAGGCGTTCACGGCCTGTCGCATCGTCGTGTGCGGGGTGCGGATACGAGCCCAACCGCCGGACGAGTCCCCGGTGACGGCAAGGCCGGGCGTCTCGGTCGGGATGGAGACGGCGGCCAGGACGGCATCGGGGGCGATGTCACCGAAGGCCATGTTGGCGGAGGTTTCGTCGTTGACGCGGTGCGCGGTGCGGCCGGTGAGCTGCGCACGGAGCATCGTGATGCCCTTGCCGAGTTCGGAGCCGAAGCGCTGCCCGCAGATCTCCAGATAGATGCCGGCAGCCCGGCCGAGCTGGGCGAGACGAGCGAGCGCGGTGATGATCCGATCCCGGCGCTTCTCCTCCTCCTTGCTCGCGAACAGCGCGAGCTCCGCGACCTCGTCAACGAGCAGGACGATCGGGACCGGGCGAAGGTGGTCAGGCAGATCCCAGATGTCGGCAGCGACCTCGGCGTCTGGCACATCAGCGGTGATGCGCTGCTCGGCGCGGATCAGCTGGTAGACGCCCTCCATGTGCGTCACGAGCGCATCGAGGAGTTCGGCGGCGGTGTCGGGGTTGTCCGCAAGGGCGGAGAAGCGGCGGGCAAGCGGGAACAGCTCCACACCCTGTTTGCAGTCGATGCCGACCAAGGCGACGTCCTGAGCAGCGAGTTCGGCCACCAGGTTGCGCTGGTAGACGGACTTTCCTGACTTCGTGGCACCGAGGGTGAGGGCGTGCGGGGTGCTCCGGTAGTCGCGGTAGTGCACGGCACCGTCCTCCCGCAGGGCGACCGCCACCCGCATTGGGGACGTATCGACCTTGGCAGGCATCTGCACCCGCTTGAGCACGTCATAGCCGGTCATCCGGAGCTCGACCACACCGGATCGGACCTCACGGGAGGTGACGCCCTGCATGGTGAACGAGTGCCGCAGCCGGTCGGTGGTAGCGGCGAAGTCGAAGGCGTCCTGACCGGGTCGAAGCCCCAGCCGCAGCACCAGCCCCGTACGGGTCGGACGAACGCTCAGGATGCGCGGAGGCCGAGGGCCAGGGACCGGCCTGTGGGCGATGCGAGCCCATGCCAGCCGTAACCGGGACGGCGGGACGGTGAGCCCGCAGGCATCCATGACCGAGGCGTACCGGACCAGCACTCGCAGCACCGCGAGGCCGATGCCGAAGCCGAGCCAGTACCAGGCCGGACGGCGCCACTTGAGCAGCAGCGCCAACCCGACGACGGCCAGCAGGCCGAGAGCGGACCGGGTCATGATCAGGCCGCCTTCGCGGAACCGGCGGCGAGCGAGGTGACCGCGACCGCACGGAAGGCGATGCCGTGACGGCGCTGACCGTTGAACTCGTTCTCCCACGGCCGGGCAATCAGACCGGTGAGTGCAACCGGCGTGCCCATGACCAGGTCACCGGACATGCCGGTCTCCGGCACGGTCACGGTCAGGATCTCCACCTCGCCGTTCGCCGCGAACATCACGTCCACGGTCGACAGCGCGGCACCGGTCTCGGCGTCCATCGCACGCTCACCGGTACGGCGGTCCTTCACCTTGGGCTGCGGAGGCTGGGCCACCATCACGGCGGCGGTGGAGGTGTCGACGGGGATCTGGCGCATTGGGCCACCTCTGTTTCGAGAGATCATGTCCTCAACTCCTCTTTAGGAGTTACTAGGACTATGCGGCGCCGATCGGTGGGTTGTCAACACCTCATGAGGACTTAAGCTGTTGGAGACACCCGGAGGGACGAGATGGCTAAGCGGTACGAGAAGGTTTCGGATGATTTGCGCCGCAAGATCGCTGGCGGAGAGCTAGCGGCTGGCGATCGGCTCACCGCCGAAACCGTGCTGGCGGCGGAGTACAAGGTCAGCCTTCCGACCCTCCGGCAGGCGTTGAGTGCACTCGAAGCCGAGGGGTTGATCGAGAAGCGTCACGGACGGGGCAACTTCGTCCGCCAACCGCGGCAACGTGCGGAGCGGAGCAACCTCAGGCATCAGTGGGAGAAGGATCGGGCACGCGCGAGCCTCGACGTGCGCGGGCAGACCGGCGCGACGGAACACGACACCGGTCTCGGGATCCACCAGCTCGCCTTCCACGCCGAGTATCGGCGCATCGAGGCCTCAGACGACCTTGCCCAGGCGCTCGGCCTTGATCCTGGCACTGCCGTGCTCGAACGCACGTATCGCACAAGGTCCCAAGAGGAGGGCGAGCCCCTGAACATCGCTCGCTCGTACCTCCCGTATGAACTGGTCGCGAAGAACCCCGACCTTCTGGATGAGACGGCAGAACCCTGGCCGGGGGGCACGCAGAACCAGCTACACACCGTCGGCATTGAGCTGGACCGCATCGAGGAGACGATCACGGCCAGGCCCCCGACCATCGAGGAGTCGGAAGAGCTGGGTATCGGCCCTGGTGTGTCCGTCATGGAAGTCCGCAAGACTTGCTACGACATCACCGGCCGGGTTGTGGAAGTCGCAGACGTAGTGCTCCCCGGCGATCGCTACAAGGTCACCTGCACTACGCCGCTGGAGAGGTGGTAACCATGACCCGAATCGTCTCGGTCATCACGCCCGTGCACGGACCCAGCGCCCACTACCTGCAAGATGCGTACGAGTCCCTGCGCACCCAGGACTTGCCGGACGATTGGGCATGGCAGTGGCTCATCCAAGAGGACGGCGAGACCGACGAAGTTCGGCCTCACGTCCCCAAGGACGACCGCATCAGCTTTGCCCAAGGCCGCCATGGAAGGGCCGGCATGGCTCGCACCATCGCACTCGCGCGTGCCGAGGGCGAGTTCGTGAAGGTTCTGGACGCAGACGACATGCTGACGCCCGGCGCCCTTGCGCGGGACATCACGGCCCTGACGACGCACGCCGACGTCGCATGGACCACGGCACGCGTGCTGGACCTCCTTCCGGACGGGACCACAGTCGGGTTCGACAGCGATCCTCCCGAAGGGCCGATCAAGCCTGGTGCAGTACTGGACCACTGGCGCAGCCACGGCTACCGGGCGCAGGTCCACCCCGCAACGTTGTGCGCGCGCCGCGATCTCGTGACCGCGCTTGGGGGATGGATGGCGCTTCCCGCATCCGAAGACACCGGCCTCCTGCTCGCCCTCAGCGCAGTGAGCACCGGGTGGTTCACCGAAGAGTGCGGTCTCCTGTACCGGAAGTGGCCCGGACAAAGCACCCAGCAGTCCGCCCATGCCCAAGAGGACGAACGTGCGGCCCGGATGGCAGTGATCGAAGCACGCGCCGAGGCACTGGCCAAGCTGAGTTCCTGGAGCCTGTAAGGCCATCAGCCGTACGGGAGAGGCGCGATACAAGTTTCTCTACTTCATCAAGGCGGCTCGCTCCGCTCGCCGCGCGCGGCCCCGGCTCCAGCGCCGGGCCCCGACGCTCCTGTCTCCGCCCCGCTCCGGGCCCCGGCTCCGCCGGCCGCGCGGCTAGAGCGAGCACACCAGATACACGAGACGGTAGCCCGCTGTGGCTGGTGCCGGTCGGCTCCACGGCTTTAGGCAGCCACCATGGGGCGAGCCTCCAAGATCATGGCCCCGATCGGGCAATTGCGGGCAGGCGAGGAGCCAGCCCGATTCGCGGCCAGCGTAAGGGGCCATGATCTCTCGCCCCATGGCAGCTCCCGCCCAAAGCCGCTACGCCAACCTCTATGGGTATGTTTCGGCCAACTCCGCAACGCCTGCGGGCGAGTGGGCTCTAGTTACATCCATTCAGATCCATTCCCATGCGTTCCGACGCGTTCCGGACGCCACCGAGCACGCAGCCGTTCCGTCGGGCACGAGCATCAAGTCACCGCAGTTCAGAGGGCAAGTAACCGCCACGACTTTTCATCCCCGCGCAACACGCGAGGCGGTTCAGCCGCCAGGTAGCCGGAAGTAGGTAGATCTGAAGTTCGCCAGCCACGAGCCGAGTCCACCCACTGCTACGGTCTGTGGCTAAGACAGAGATGCTCGCCAGCCACCACAAGTAGCGCTGAACGCTGGCGGGTTGACGCTGCAAGCCTGATATGGTTTGCGGCACGCCGAAGACCCGTATGGCGGAAAGTCCTGGCAGACGCGCCGTACGGGTCAATCGATCGCTACCTAGGAGGTACTGACTTGCCTGAACAAGAGCACCACCCTCGCGAATCGTATTGCCATGGCAATACGAAACCGATACCCGGGAACCGTACAGCGGCGCGTGCCAGCAACGCAAGCTCCAGCGCGTTAGGTTGGGCCTCCATCATCTCGGCTGTGGCCAGCTTGATCGCGGCCCTGACTGGCGCGGCCGCCCTGCTGCTGACCCGATTCTGAGCCGAACGATCGGCGTGCCCCTGGCGTGCCCGTTCGAGTGGCACGCCAGGGGGAACCACGGGCAACAGCGGCCAAGGCTCTACTCACGGGCAGGTCAGCGTCTTGCCAGGTCAGGGGCAATCCGCATACGGGATCTTCCAAACTAGGGACACAGAGGCCGGCCGTCCTTCTACCGGTACCAGTCACCATCGCCCGCGAGGGAACGGTGCAGGTAGTCCTCCATCTCGCGTGCAGCCCACAGGCGACTGTCATTCTCGTGGTCCCAGACGAAGATGTTCGGGCGCTCGGTCGTGAGCACGAAGGCAAACTGGTCGCCCCCGCCGTTGTCGCCGAAGAACAGCAACGGATCGAAGGGCATGTACAGGCCCGGGAACGTATCGGGGGACCAGAACAGCAGGTTCTGCTCCACAATCCGATCCAGGGACCAAACGACGTCAGTCCCGTACTCGTCGACTATCCCGTCGGTCTCCATGAGCAGTGCAGTCAGCTGCGATGGCAGGCTTCGGCCAAGACGCCGCTCCGCCTCAGCTAGCGCCGTCGCGTCAACGGGTGCCCGGAACTCGACGTCGGGCAAGGCTCCAGCAGCAGCTTCCTTCCACATGGGCGCAGCTTAAGCGGGACGGCCGACAGCCCCGAGCGCCGGTGCTGTACAGCAGCGAAGTACCGCAACCCCAGCAACCGCCCCGGTCCGCTACCGTCCCTCCGGGGCCTCGTAGCGGCCGGTATGACCGTCACTGACCGATCCGGCTAGAGCTACGTGCGGTCAACCACGGTCAATGACGTCACTCCGCAGTCCTGATGCGCCGTACGCCTGTGCTGCTGCTACGGCCGGAATGACCTGGGCTCCCTCGCTCCCGATCACACCCGCCCTTACAAGGCGGATGTCACCTGACCTGCTCGCCGCCTCGCTGCGGTGCCTTATTCGCTCCCCTGTGGCCGGATCGCTCCCTTGTGAGTCCTTCCTGCTCGTGTCACACATTTGAGAGGCGGGTTGACCAGGGGGAGGGGGCACAGCATGTCCGTGTGGGGTGGCGGTCCGGCAGAGCCATCGGGATGGGCAATCGAGCGGTTCGGGCAGCAGGCCGGCAGGCTTGCTGCGGCGGTTCCGGTGCAATTGGCCAAGGCACACGCGAAGGCTCACGCCACGCACCTCGCAGCCGGGCTGAAGAAGCGAAGTCCCTACGGCGCCACTCTTGCGGAGGCCGTGCGCGAGAACCTGGCCGACACTGCGCGCGAGCTGGGCGAGCCGGTACGAGAAGTGCTTGGGTACGAGTACGCGGTGATCAACGAATACGCACTCTTCCCCTTCAAGTACGCAGACAAGCCGAGGCCCCTCGATCGCGCTCGATTGCCTGCCAAGGCTTCCCCTACACGGCACCGGATGTTGCGGGCGCATGGGCCTGAGCAGCGGGAAGCGATATTCGATCTGGACGACGGCCTGACCACGGAGGAGTACCTCCAGCTGCACGAGACGTTCGAGGAGCTGGGCGCCACGACGGAGCTTGTCTGCGTGTTCTTCACGGCCGACGTCGAGAGCGGCATCCATGCCATCCACTGGGGACAAGCTCACCTCGAACCTGACCGCACCTTCGCCTGGATCCACAAGGAACAGCTCCCGGTCGCTCCCCAGCCGCTTGAGTGATCGCCTGGCATCACGTCCAGCTCGCCCGCGTCGGAGGCGAGTCGGCTGATTCCTGGGCCGTCCCTGGGCCGTGCGAGGGCGCCCGATGCCGACCGACGACAACCGACAGTGACAGTCGAGCTACAACCGCCCACAGCGAAGCCCCAGCTCACAGACCCCCGCCCATACGGGTTAGCACCCAGGGCTGGCCGTCAGGCAAGATGGGGTGTATCTGCCCACCCACTTCTTGCCGGACGGTTTCTCTTGGCTGAGTACATCTACACGATGCGCAAGACGCGCAAGGCGCACGGCGACAAGGTCATCCTCGATGACGTGACGCTGAGCTTCCTGCCCGGTGCGAAGATCGGTGTGGTCGGCCCCAACGGCGCCGGTAAGTCCACCGTGCTGAAGATCATGGCCGGTCTGGAGCAGCCCTCCAACGGCGACGCCTTCCTCTCGCCCGGCTACACCGTCGGCATCCTGCTGCAGGAGCCGCCGCTGGACGAGTCGAAGACCGTGCTGGAGAACGTCCAGCTCGGCGTCGCCGAGGTCAAGGGCAAGCTCGACCGGTTCAACGAGATCGCCGAGCAGATGGCGACCGAGTACACCGACGCCCTGATGGAAGAGATGGGCAAGCTCCAGGAGGATCTCGACCACTCCAACGCCTGGGACCTGGACGCCCAGCTCGAGCAGGCCATGGACGCGCTCGGCTGCCCGCCCGGCGACTGGCCCGTCACCAACCTCTCCGGTGGTGAGAAGCGCCGCGTCGCCCTGTGCAAGCTGCTGCTCGAAGCCCCCGACCTGCTGCTCCTCGACGAGCCCACCAACCACCTGGACGCCGAGTCCGTGCAATGGCTGGAGGCGCACCTCGCCAAGTACGCCGGCACCGTCGTCGCCATCACCCACGACCGGTACTTCCTCGACAATGTCGCGGGCTGGATCCTGGAGCTCGACCGCGGCCGCGCGATCGGCTACGAGGGCAACTACTCCACGTACCTCGAGACCAAGCAGACGCGTCTCAAGGTCGAGGGCCAGAAGGACGCCAAGCGCGCCAAGCGGCTCAAGGAAGAGCTCGAGTGGGTCCGCTCCAACGCGAAGGGCCGGCAGGCCAAGTCCAAGGCCCGTCTGGCCCGTTACGAGGAGATGGCGGCCGAGGCCGACAAGATGCGGAAGCTGGACTTCGAGGAGATCCAGATCCCGCCGGGCCCGCGGCTCGGCAGTGTCGTCGTCGAGGTCGAGAAGCTCTCCAAGGCCTTCGGCGACAAGGTGCTCATCGACGACCTGAGCTTCACGCTGCCGCGCAACGGCATCGTCGGCGTCATCGGTCCGAACGGCGCGGGCAAGACCACGCTGTTCAAGATGATCCAGGGCCTGGAGGAGCCCGACTCCGGTGTGATCAGGGTGGGCGAGACCGTCAAGATCAGTTACGTCGACCAGAGCCGCGCCAACATCGACCCCAAGAAGTCGCTGTGGGCCGTCGTCTCCGACGAGCTCGACTACATCAATGTCGGCCAGGTCGAGATGCCGTCCCGCGCCTATGTCTCGGCGTTCGGCTTCAAGGGCCCGGACCAGCAGAAGCAGGCCGGCGTACTGTCCGGCGGTGAGCGCAACCGCCTCAACCTGGCGCTGACCCTGAAGCAGGGCGGCAACCTGCTGCTCCTCGACGAGCCCACCAACGACCTCGACGTCGAGACGCTCTCCTCCCTGGAGAACGCCCTGCTCGAGTTCCCCGGTGCGGCCGTGGTCGTCTCCCACGACCGGTGGTTCCTCGACCGCGTCGCCACGCACATCCTGGCGTACGAGGGCGAGTCCAAGTGGTTCTGGTTCGAGGGCAACTTCGAGTCGTACGAAAAGAACAAGGTCGAGCGGCTCGGCCCGGACGCCGCCCGTCCGCACCGCGCCACATACAAGAAGCTGACCCGGGGCTGAGGTTCACACATGGCCCGGCACATCTACCGCTGCCCCCTTCGCTGGTCGGACATGGACGCCTTCGGGCATGTCAACAACGTCGTCTTCCTGCGGTACCTGGAAGAGGCGCGCATTGACTTCATGTTCCGGCTGGCGCCGGGGGACGGTTCCCCGTCGTTCTCAGGTGGGTCCGTCGTGGCCCGGCACGAGATCGACTACAAGTGGCCGCTGGTCCACCGGCACGAGCCGGTGATCATCGAGTCGTGGGTGACGAAGATTGGCGCGGCGTCGCTGACCATCGCGTACGAGGTCAAGGACGCGGAAGGGCCCTCGCAGGTGTATGTGCGGGCCTCGACCATCGTCGTGCCGTACGACCTGAGCGCGGCGCGTCCGCGCCGGATCAGCGCGGAGGAGAAGGCCTTCCTCCTGGACTACCTCGACGACGCCGCCGAGGGTGCTCTCGCGGCATGAGCGTACCCGTGCAGAGTCTGCACTTCGCCGACGCGGGGGAGGCTGAAGATCTCGCAGCCTTCCTCGCCCGGCTGATCCATTACGACCGCGCCGCCGCCGTCCGGCTTCAGGCCGGCGGTGGCGCGCTCGCCGTTTTCGGGCGTCCGCCCTCCTTCGAGGTGCTCGCGATCCGTACGGCACGGCTCGATGACCGGGTCGAGCTGGATGTCACCGTCTCCGCCGGTGAGCTGCTGGAGTCCCTTGGCGGGGTGGAGTTCACCGTGCCCGCCGCCGGCACGGGGCCGCCCTGGGCCGGCGTGCTGCCGCCGCGGGGCGGCTGGCGGGAACTGCCCGGGCTGCCCGAAGTGACCGCGATGCGGGGCGCGGTGGCTGCGGCCGTGGCTGAATTCCGTACCCGCGACGAGCAGTTGCCCGCCGAGCAGCGTACGCGTGCCGAGCGGGACCGGATCGGGCGCGAGATCTGGTCGCGCACCGTCGGCGGAACCAGGCTGCCGCTGCGTGCCGTGCACGCCGCCCAGTCGCTCGGCTTTCTGCGGCCCGGAGTCCCGGTCGCGCTGCTGTCCACGGGCGCGTGGCTCAGGCTGCGTACGCCTTTCGGGTCGATCGCCGTACGGACGAACGGCCTCGGCGGACTGAGCGTCACCCCCACCAGGCCCGGCTGACCCGGTTAACCTTCGCCCGAATGGGCAGGCGCGGCACATGGTGCATCGTGTAGCGCGATACGCAACACGCAAAACGCGCAACGCGTATCGCGAGGAAACGCGCAGTCCGTAAAGCAATACGGGGGTACGACGGATGACGGACAAGTCCAGTGCCGTGCAGTCGGTGGACCGCGCCGTGAGCGTGCTCGAGAGCCTCGCGCGGCATGGCGAGGCGGGCGTCACGGAGATCGCCGACGAGCTGGGTGTGCACAAATCGACCGCGTTCCGGCTGCTCGGGGCGCTGGAGAACCGGGGTCTCGTCACCCAGTCCAAGGACCGCGGAAAGTACTGCCTGGGGCCCGGAATGCTGCGGCTCGCGGGCGCGGCCGCCGTTCGGCTCGACATCTCGCAGGAGGGCACGCCACTCTGCCGCGAACTTGCTGACGAGGTCGGCGAGACCGTCAACATCGCGATCCTCGACGACGACGCCGCGGTCAATGTCGCCCAGGCGCGGGGGGTCGCGTCGGTGACCACCTACAACTGGCTGGGCCGCCGCACCCCGCTGCACGCCACGTCCAGCGGCAAGATCCTGCTCGCACACGCCCCGGCGCCGGCCAGGGACCGGGTGCTCGGTGGCGAGCTCGAACGGTTCACGGAGCGTACGGTCACCTCGCCCACAGAGCTGGGCACGCAGCTCACAGTGGCGGCCGAGCAGGGGTACGCCGTGGCGGTGGAGGAGCTCGAGATCGGCCTGAACGCGGTGGCGGCACCGGTGTACGGGCACGACGGGGCGGTGATCGGGGCGCTGAGCGCGTCGGGCCCGGCGTACCGGCTGGGCGAGGAGCTGCTGCCGAAACTGGCCAAGCGGACGATGGCGGTGGCGGAGGAGCTCTCGAACCGCATGGGGTACGGGGGCTGAGCGGGGCGGCGTACGCGTGGGGGCGCGCCTGCGGTGCGCCCGAGCGGGCGACGGCCTGAGTCCGGACGCCTGAGCCCGGACGCATGAGCGGGGCGATGTGGGTGTGCGCGCCTGTGGCGGACGCCTGAGCGGGGCGGCGTGGGGGAGCGGGCCTGCGGCGGACGCCTGAGCGGGCGACGGCTTGTCCCCGCGGTGGCCTGAGCCGCCCGGATGCCCGGCGGGCGACGGCTTGCGCCCGCGGTGGCCTGAGCCCGGCCGTCCGAGCCTCTTTGTGCCCGGCCCCCGGGCGGCCTGAGCCCGGACGTCCGAGCCCTTACGCCCGCCCCCGGGCGGCCTGAGCCCGGCCGTCCGAGCCTCTTTGTGCCCGGCCCCCCGGGCACCACGCCCCCCGACCCCTCGCTTGTTTCCGGCAGGGGTCTATTTGTCCTTCCCGCCGCCGGGCTGTGTTACGGGTCGGGAAACACCCCGTGCGTTGCCCCTGGGCCCTTGACGGTGACCGTACGGCGTTCCCACTATGTCTCTTATGGCGCAACCCATCGTGCACAGCGCAACAGCTGGGGGTTGAGGTATGGCCCGTACACCCGTCGGCGCATCCGTCCCCACACCCGTCGTCATCATCGGAGCCGGCATCGTCGGATGCTCCCTCGCCGACGAGCTCACCGCACGAGGCTGGACCGACGTCACCGTGCTGGAGCAAGGTCCCCTGCCCGCGCCCGGGGGCTCCACGTCGCATGCGCCCGGGCTCGTCTTCCAGACCAATCCGTCCCGGACGATGACCTCCTTCGCCGCCTACACCGTCGAGAAGTTCACCACCCTCGGCGCCTTCGATGCGGTCGGCGGGCTCGAAGTCGCCACCACCCGCGCCCGGTTGGCGGATCTGCACCGCAAGGCCGGACTCGCCGCCTCCTGGGGTGTGCGGGCCGAGGTGCTCAACCCGAGCCGGTGCAAGGAGCTGTGGCCGCTGCTCGAGGAGGGGAAGGTCCTCGGCGGGCTCTACACGCCGGACGACGGGCTCGCCCGGGCCGTGGACGCCGCGGGTGTCCAGATGGAGCGCGCCGAGGCTCGCGGCGCCCGGTTTCTGGACCGGCACACCGTCACCGGAATCGAGCGCGACGGCGGGCGGGTCACCGCCGTCGTCACCGGCCGGGGGAGCTTCCCCGCCGAGCGCGTCGTATCGGCGGCGGGGTTCTGGGGGCCGGTGATCGGGGCCATGGCCGGGGTCGACGTACCGCTGCTGCCGCTCGCCCATCAGTACGCCAGAACAGGGGCCGTGCGGCAGCTGCCCGACGCTCTGCCGATCCTGCGGTACCAGGACTGCGATCTGTACTTCCGGCAGCACGGCGACCGCATCGGCATCGGGTCGTACGCACACCGGCCCATGCCGGTCGACCCGTTCACCGTCCCCGCCTACGAGGACGCGCCCGTCATGCCGTCCTCCCTCGCCTTCACGCCCGCCGACTTCGCGCCCAGCTGGGACGACGCGACCGAACTCCTCCCGGCACTCGCCGGCAGCGTGATCGCCGAGGGCTTCAACGGCGTCTTCTCCTTCACCCCGGACGGCATGCCGGTCCTCGGCGAATCCCGTGAGCTGCGCGGCTTCTGGCTCGCCGAGGCCGTCTGGGTCACCCACTCCGCCGGAGTCGCCAAAGCCGTCGCCGAGTGGATGACCGACGGGCGGCCGGCCACCGACATCCACGAGTGCGACATCGCCCGCTTCGAGGAGGCGCAGCGCTCGCCCGCGTACGTCGCCGAGCGCAGCGCGCAGAGCTTCGTCGAGGTGTACGACGTCATCCACCCCCTCCAGCCGCTTGAGCAGCCGCGCCCGCTGCGCACCAGCCCCTTCCACGGGCGCCAGCAGGAGCTCGGCGCGTACTTCCTGGAGGGCGGGGGCTGGGAGCGGCCCCACTGGTACGAGGCCAACTCCGCGCTCGTAGAAGAGCCTTTGGCCCGGGACGACTGGTCCGCGCGGTACTGGTCGCCGATCGCCGCCGCCGAGGCCAAAGCCACCCGCGAGAAGGTCGCGCTCTACGACATGACCCCGCTCAGGCGGCTCGAAGTCACCGGCCCCGGCGCCCTCGACTTTCTGCAGCGGATGACCACCAACCAGTTGGCGAAGCCTGTCGGTTCGGTGACGTACACCCTGCTCCTCGACGAGTCGGGCGGCATACGGTCCGACCTGAGCGTCGCCAGGCTCGGCGACGAGCGCTTCCAGGTGGGCGCCAACTCGCCCGCCGACCTGGACTGGCTGCTGCGGCACGCCCCCGCCGCCGTGCAGATACGCGACATCACCTCCGGCACGTGCTGCATCGGAGTCTGGGGACCGCTCGCCCGCGAGCTCGTCCAGCCGCTGACCCGCGACGACTTCTCGCACCGTGCCTTCGGCTACTTCAAGGCCCGCCAGACCTACATCGGCCATGTCCCCGTCACCGCGCTGCGCCTCAGCTACGTCGGCGAGCTGGGCTGGGAGCTGTACACCTCCGCCGACATGGGGCTCAGGCTCTGGGACACGCTCTGGGCGGCCGGACAGCCGCTCGGGGGGATCGCGGCGGGCCGCAGCGCCTTCAACTCCCTGCGCCTGGAGAAGGGCTACCGGGCCTGGGGCCAGGACATGACCGCCGAGGACAGTCCGTACGAGGCCGGGCTCGGCTTCGCCGTACGGCTGGACAAGGGGGATTTCACCGGGCGCGACGCACTCGATCCCGAGCGGGCACGGCGCCGCCTCACCTGTCTCACCCTCGACGACCCTGCCGCCGTCCTCCTCGGCAAGGAGCCGGTTTACGTCGACGGCGTCCCGGCCGGCTATGTCACCAGCGCCGGCTACGGCTACACGATCGGCCGTTGCATCGCGTACGCCTGGCTGCCGACGCTGGAGACCGGGACCGCCGTCCATGTCGAGTACTTCGGCGAGAAGGTCGCCGCCACCGTCGCCGAAGAGCCCCTGTTCGACCCCAAGATGACCCGCATCCGCAAGTAGCCACCCCACGCGGAAGGGATAGCCATGGCACCCGCATACGACGTGATCGTCCTCGGCCTCGGCGGCATGGGCAGTGCTGCCGCAGCCCATCTCGCCGCCCGCGGCGTGCGTGTGCTGGGCCTGGAGAAGTTCGGCCCGGCGCACAGCCGCGGCTCCAGCCACGGCGGTTCGCGCATCACCCGCCAGTCGTACTTCGAGGACCCCGCCTACGTACCGCTGCTGCTGCGCGCCTACGAGCTGTACGAGCAGCTGGAGCGGGAGACCGGGCGCGATGTCGCCACACTGTGCGGCGGGGTGATGGTCGGGCGGCCCGAGTCCCGTACCGTCTCCGGCTCGCTGCGCTCCGCCGAGCAGTGGGGTCTGCCGCACGAGATGCTCGACGCGAAGGAGCTGCGCCGCCGCTACCCGACCCTCACCCCCGCCGACGACGAAGTCGCGCTCTACGAGGCGCGGGCCGGGCTGCTGCGGCCCGAGATCACCGTCGCCGCCCACCTCCAGCTCGCCACCCGGCACGGCGCTGACCTGCACTTCGAGGAACCGGTGACGCACTGGGAGCCGTACCGTGACGGGGTCCGCGTCCACACCGCCGAGAACACCTACACGGCCGGCCACCTCGTCATCTGCCCCGGCGCGTGGGCCCCGCAGCTGCTCACCGACCTCAATGTGCCGTTCACCATCGAGCGGCAGATCATGTACTGGTTCCAGCCCGAGGGCGGCACCGGACCGTACGTACCCGAGCGGCACCCCATCTACATCTGGGAGGACGCGGCGGGCGTCCAGATCTACGGCTTCCCCGCCATCGACGGACCCGACGGCGGCGCCAAGGTCGCCTTCTTCCGCAAGGGGACCGTCTGTACCCCGGAGACCATCGACCGAACCGTGCACGACCATGAAGTACGCGCCATGGCCGAGCAGTTGGGATCACGCATCCCGACCCTCCCCGGCGCCTTCATCACGGCCGCCACCTGCATGTACTCCACCACTCCAGACGAACACTTCGTCATCGCCCGGCACCCGGCACACGCCGCCGCCGTCACCGTCGCCTGCGGATTCTCCGGGCACGGCTTCAAGTTCGTGCCCGTGGTCGGCGAAATCCTCGCCGACCTCGCGCTCGACGGCACCACGCACCACCCCATCGAGCTCTTCGACCCCGGTCGCATCGCGACCGCGCCCGCCTGATGGAGGCCGCCATGACGACCACGCCGCTTTCGTCGACGACCACGCCGCCCCCGCCGACCGAGGCGCTCCCGTCGAGCCTGATCGCCACCCTGCCGGGGCACCACTACACCGACCCGGGGATCTTCGCGCGGGAGCAGGAGAGGATCTTCGAGTCTCTCTGGTTCTGCGCGGTGCGCTCCGGGGATCTGGCCGGGCCCGGCGCGTACCGCACGGTCCAGATCGGCCGGGAGAACGTCGTGATCACCCGTAACCGGTCCGGTGAGCTGCGGGCCTTCCTCAATGTCTGCCGGCACCGCGGGGCGCGGCTGTGCACCGAGGAGGCGGGCGAGGTGCGGCGTACGCTGCGCTGTCCCTACCACGCCTGGAGCTACGACCTGGACGGCGCACTCGTCGCCGCGCCCAATCTGGCGAAGATGCCGGACATCGACCGCACCGCGTACGGTCTGCGCACCGTCGCCCTGCGCGAATGGCTCGGTTATGCCTGGGTGTGCCTGGCCGACGAACCGCCGTCCTTCGAGGCGACGGTCATGGGCGCGGCCGTCGAGCGGCTCGGCGACACCGCAGCGATCGAGCGCTACCGCACCGAAGGGCTCGCCCTGGGCAAGCGCGTGCGCTACGAAGTCAAAGCCAACTGGAAGCTGATCGTCGAGAACTTCATGGAGTGCTACCACTGCGCCACGATCCATCCCGAACTGACGTACGTACTCCCGGAGTTCGCGCGCGGCTACGCGGCCCAGTACTACGTCGGCCACGGCGCGGTCTTCGCCGAGGGCGCGCAAGGCTTCACCGTGGACGGTGGCGCGGGCTTCGGTCGGCTGCCCGGGATCGCCGACGACCAGGACCGGCGCTACTACGCGGTGACCGTCAAGCCGCAGGTGTTCATCAACCTCGTCCCCGACCATGTGATCGTGCACCGGATGTTCCCGATGAGCCACGACCGTACGGTCGTCGAGTGCGACTGGCTGTACGCGCCCGAGGTCGTCGAATCCGGGGCGGACATCTCGCGCTCCGTGGAACTGTTCCACCGGGTCAATGTGCAGGACTTCGACGCCTGTGAACGCACTCAGCCGGCGATGGACTCGCGCGCCTACCGGGCGGGCGGGGTGCTGGTGCCCAGCGAGCACCACATCGGAGCGTTCCACGCGTGGGTGACCGAGCAGATCGCGTAGGTCCCGATGCTGTCAGTCCGCGGTGTTCACTCCGGAGTGTTCACCATGGATGCCGCGGCATAGGTGAGGTAGTTCCAGAGCGTCCGCTCGTGCTCCTCCGACAGGCCCAGCTCGTCGACGGCGGTACGCATGTGCTTCAGCCAGGCGTCGTGCGCGGCCCGGTCGACGGTGAACGGCGCGTGCCGCATCCGCAGCCGCGGGTGGCCGCGGTTGTCGCTGTAGGTGCGGGGCCCGCCCCAGTACTGGATCAGGAACAGCGTGAACCGCTCCTCGGCCGGACCCAGGTCCTCCTCCGGGTACATCGGCCGCAGCAGCGGATCCGCAGCGACCCCCTGGTAGAAGCGGTGGACGAGGCGCCGGAAGGTTTCCTCGCCGCCGACCTGTTCGTAGAAGGTCTGCTCCTGAAGCGTGCCGCGCGGAATCTCATTCACCCCACCATCGTCTCAGACTCACCGGCCGAGGACCGAGGGCCTAGGACTACCCACGATCGGGTGCTCGCCTCAGGCGCGGCGCCGCAGGACAGTGGATGCATGGTGGGTGTGGACCTGGAGCAGTATGCAGAGCCGGCCGCCGAGGCGCGGCGGTCGCTGGTGCGGGCGATCGTGGCCGAGGGCGGGCTGACCGATCCGGCCTGGCGGGCGGCGTTCGAGGAGGTGCCGCGGCATCTGTTCGTGCCGTACTACTTCGTGGGCCGGGGCGGCGCGTACGAGCGTCTGTGGTGCGAGGACCCCGACCCCGTGCGGCGGGACCAGTGGCTGGGAGGCGCCTACACGGACGAGCCGCTCGCCACCCGGGTGCGCGACGGCGAACTGATCTCCTCCAGCAGCCAGCCCTCGCTGATGGCCAGGATGCTCGAGGAGCTGGAGGTACGGGACGGGCACACCGTCCTCGAGATCGGCGCGGGCACCGGCTACAACGCGGCGCTGCTCGCGCACCGGCTCGGCGACGAGCTGGTGACGACCGTCGACGTGGACCCGGAGATCACCGAGTCCGCGCGTACGCATCTGGCGGCCGCGGGCCACCACCCGGCTGTGATGACCGGCGACGGGGCGCGCGGATTCCCGCAGCGTGCGCCCTTCGACCGCATCATCGCGACCTGCACGCTGGCGTCCGTGCCGTTCGACTGGCTGCCGCAGTGCCGGCCGGGTGCGCGGATCCTGGCCCCGCTCTCCACCGGGCTCATCGCGCTGCGGGTGCGCGACGACAGCCACGGCCGGACCGCGGAGGGGCACTTCCTGCGGACGTCCGCGTACTTCGTGCCGCTGCGCGGCGGCGGGCTCGCCCGGGAGGGGCACGCCGGCGGGCTGCCGAGGCGCGCGGTCGAGAACGATCTCTTCCGCTTCCTGCTGACGCTGACCGCGGGCAGCCTCGATCCGCACGAGGCGCTCTCGCTGTGGGAGCGGGAGCGGCGCCCGCAGCGGGACCGGTTCGGGGTCACGGTCAGCGGGCAGCACCAGTGGGCCTGGCTGGACGACCCCGAGGGGCCGTACGCCTGGCCCCTCGGGCGTGCGTCCCGCTGACTGTTCTACGGGCTCGGCCGGCGGAGCTAGCCGCGGCGGAGGGTGATGGTCGTCCAGGCGCCGACGTGGACCCGGTCGCCGTCGTTCAGCGGGATCGGGACATAGGGCTGGATCGGCTCATCGGCGCCGTTGAGCGTGGTGCCGTTGGTGGAGTTCTGGTCGACAACGGCCCAGGAGCCATCGGGCTGCTGAACCAGCACCGCGTGCTGGTGCGAGACGCCCGGGTCCTCCGGCGGGACGGACAGGTCGATGTCGGGGGACTCGCCGGTGGAGTGCCGGCGGCGGCCGATCGTGACCTGGTTGCCGGCGAGCGGGAGGTGCTGCTCGGGGGAGTACGCGGGCAGGTTGAGGCCGCTGGCGTCGGGGCCGCTGCGCTGCATCATCGCGAGGAAATACTCACGGTCGGGCCCTATGACGGCCGTCCAGCCCGCCGGGGCCTGGGTCTGGTACTGGGGCGGCTGCTGGGGGCCCGGCCGACCCTGGGCCTGACCCGGCTGCCCCTGCTGCGGGCCAGGCTGCGGTCCGGACTGCTGGGCGTACTGCTGCGGCATCTGCTGCTGGAACCCCTGCGGCGGCTGCGGCGGCTGGGAGGCATGCGGCTGCTGCGGCGCCGGCGAGGGCGGGGGCAGCATCCAGTCGTCCCCGCCGCCCGTCTGCTGGGGCTGCCGCGGCGCGGGCGGCGCCGACTGCTGGAAGGACGGCGGGGGCGGCGCGTGCGGGCCCGGCTGCGGCTGCTGGAAGGACGGCGGGGGCGGCGGCCCCTGCTGCTGGAACGCCTGCGGCGGCTGCTGCTGCGCCGACGGGTCGTTCGTCAGCGGCTCGGCCGACCGGTTCATCTGCGAGGGCCGCGAGCCCTGGTAGTCGTACGGAGGGTGCTGCTGCGGGACAGGAGGAGGCGGCGGCGGGGGCGCCGGCTGCGACTGGAAGCCCGGCGGGAGGTTCAGCCCGGACGGCTGCTGCTGGGACGGGGCCACCGGGGTGTACGACGTCGCCGTGTGCGTGAGGAAGTTGTACCGGCACTCCTCGCAGAACGGGGCCATGGCCTCGCGCGGGGTGCGGCACTGCGGGCAGAGCTCGGCCTGGGCGGTCGCGTTCGGGTCGCCGGGGCCCGGGTAGCCGTAGGCCGGCGGGGGAGGCGGCGGAAAGGCACCCGCGGGAGCGCCAGGACCGGCCATGCGGTGGCCACAGACCTCGCACCAGTCGTCGGAACCCGACTGGTGTCCGTTCGGGCAGGTCGGCATGTCGGCGCTTCCTCCTCTCCTCGTCCGGCCCGAGGGCCGTATAACTTCGGTGTGTCTGTCGGCGTTTGTACCGGCTACTTCTTCACACGAACCGTCTTGGTGGAGCGCGTTTCGAGGGTCATCTCGTCGGCCTCCGCGACCTTCGCCTTCAGTCGCACAGTACCTGTCGCGGCATCGACGACGTCCACCACCTTCGAAAGCAGTTTCGCGGTGTCCTCGTTCCCGGAGTCCGCCGCGAGCTGCACCGCACGGCCGAGCTTGGCGGTCGCGCCGTCGTAATCCCCCGACTTGCGGGCATCGAGACCCTGTTGGATGACTTGTGCCAGTTCAGCCTGGCCTGTGTAGTGCGCGACCTGCGGGTTGATCGAGGTGGACGCCACCATGTCGTCCGTCCACACCGCCCGTACGAGACCTTGCGACAGCACCTGCGAAGCCCCGCCGTCCGCGGCCGGAATGATCAGCGAGACCCGGGCCGCCAGCATCTCCTGGCCAATCCCGGCCTCCGGGACCTGCACGCACACGTGGTAGTCGCGGGACTCGTCGCCCCAGGAGCCGGTCGGATAGTCGCCGGCCCGCGGGCCCGCTTCCGTACGCCGTCCGGTCAACTCCTCAACCGTCGGAGCCACTTGCTTGACGAACTTGATCTCGACGCCGACGGGTGTCCACAGCCGCAGCGCCACGTCCGCGACCTCCTTGCCCATCGCGTTCTCCATCATGCTGGTGAAGTCCGCGGCCAGCTCGGCCGGATTCGCGACGATGTCCGCCGTGCCGAGCAGCGCGGAGGCGATGCCGGTGACCTCCTTGACCTCCCAATCGGTGCCGACGCCGCGGGCGTCGCAGGTGAAGCGGCCCGCACCGGCTTCGAGGGCGGCCCGCAGATCTTCCGGCGACTCGTGCTCGTTACGGCCGTCGGTGAGCAGGATGCCGTGCCGGATGCCGACATCGGTGCTTGCGAGCAGCCGGTCGGCGAGACGGAGCCAGGTGCCGATCGCGGTGCCGCCGCCCGCGGTGAGCCGCCGCAGCGCCTCCTTGGCCTGGCCGCGGGTCCGCGGATCGGCGACCGCGAGCCGGCCGCCGCCCGGATAGACCTCGCTCGCCAGATGCGTGCCCGCGACCACTGCGAAGGCGACGCCGTCGCGCAGCGTGTCGATGGCGGCGGCCGTGGCATCACGGGCGTTGCGCATCTTTGTCGGCGGATAGTCCATCGAGCCGGAACAGTCGACCATGATCACCACGGCGGCGCTGGGCTCCTGTCCCGGTATGTACGCGGGGGAGCGCGAAGCGCCCGCGAGCGGAGCCCCGCCGCTGGTGCCGCCTCCGGTGGAGGTGACGGTGACGATCGCGTTCACCTCGCGGCCGCCCTCCGGCAGATATTCGTTCTGATACACCTCGACGGAGAATTGCGGCACCTGTGACTTGGAGAAATTGGCCATCTGATCGGCTCCTTGAGGCTCCACTTGGGCAGAGAAATGACAAGAAGGTCCGCAAGCAGCGACAGGCGGTGACAAGCGACGACAAGCGGCAGCTCGGCGGACATAAGGGGGCTCAAGCCCTGTTGTAGGCCGATCCTGCCCCTTGGTGGGGTACGGCGAACGGCAGTACGGCCACTGTTACGTTGTCGTGGCCCCCGCCGTCGAGTGCGTGGCCGACCAGAACCTGCGCGCTGTGCAGCGGGCGGCCCGCCGCATCGACCGGGATTGCCTGGGCCATGTCCTCTGCGGCCTCCGCGTAGTTCCACAGGCCATCCGTGCAGACCACGACCACGCCGGAACGGTCCGGCTTGAACGAGGCGGTGTGCGGCTCCAGTTCGTATGCATCGGCCCCGAGCCAGCCCGTGATGGCGTGGGCGCGCTCGTCGGCGTACGCCTCCGCCTCGCTCATCAGGCCGGCCGCCACCATCTGGGCGGCCCAGGAGTCGTCCTCGGTGAGCCGGGCGGGCGGGCCGCTGCGGTCGTCCGGCACCCAGTAGGCGCGGCTGTCGCCGACCCAGCCGACGACCAGCAGGCTGCCGGCTGCCACGGCGCCGACGATCGTGCAGGCCGGCGCGTTCTGGTGGCGGTGCGGGTCGTGCTCCATCGCCTCGCCCCGACCGGGCTCCCTGGCAAGGGAGTTCACCGCCTCGGAGGCCGCGACGATCGCCTCGTGCATGGCCTGCTGGGGATGGGTGCCGCGCGGCAGCGTCTCGAGCAGCAGCTCATTGGCGGCGCTCGCGGCGGCCTCGGAGGCCTCGTCGGGGCGGGTCGCCGACGACACCCCGTCGCAGACGATCGCGACGACGGCGGGCGAGCCGTCGGGCAGGGCTGTGGACGACACCGCGAACGAGTCCTCGTTGCGGTGGTGGCGCAGTCCGCGGTCGCTGACGGCGGCGACCGAGCCGAGCTCCTGCTCCATGTGGTCGCGCTCGCGGGGCTGGGCGTGGCCGCAGTTCTCGCAGTAGCCGTCGGTGTCGACATGGCCGGCGCGGCAGGCCACACAGAGTTTGGTGCCGGACGAGGGGGTGGTGATCGGGTCCACGGCGCGTGGGTCGGCGGCGACGGCGCCCGCCTCGGGCGCGGGCAGCTCGAAGTCGCCGCTGGAGGAGGCGTTGGGCGGGGCCGTGGGTGAGGCGGGCGGGTCGTCGTAGCGCACGGCCGAGGCGGGCAGCAGGCCGCCGCCCGAGTCCGTGCCCGGCAGATCTTCGGGCAGATGCGCCGACGCGGGCGTGCCCGAGCTGTCCGTCCCGGTGGCCGACGGCCACTCGACGGACGTGCCGATAGCCATGGTCGGGTGGTCGTCCGGTGGCGCGGGCACGACGGAAAGGTCGTAACCGCACGCACCGCAGAAAAGGTCACCCGTTTCCAGCGGCTCGGCGCAGCTTGGGCATGTCGACCCGGCGGCCGGCTGGTGCATCTGCGAGGCCATCAATCACACCCAAGTCCTGGGGCGGAAGCGGTTCGCCCGCTCCACCAGGTCTATCCGCTCCTCGCCCCGCTGGGCGAGCCGGGCGAGCACCCGGTAGGAGCGTTCCAGCCCGAAGCGCAGGCCGCGCTCGTCCAGTTCGCTGCCGAGCAGCACCCTCTGTCCGGACGGCGGGGCTCCGGGACTACCGGAGAGTACCCAGTCGAGGGCCGTCCCGAGTACTTCTGTGGACAACTGCGCGCGGCGCACCGCGTCCAGACCGAAGTCCTTCAGTGCCTCCACCTGCGCGGCGGCCGCCGACAGGTCGTCGAACAGCGGGTCGTGCCCGGCGCGTCGCCGCAGCCTCGCCCGTACGGCAGCCACCCGTGCGGCCGTGTAGTGGATCGACGCCTCAGGCACCGACTCCAGCGTCCGTACGGCGCCGGGCCGGTCGGCCGCCGCGAGCTGCACCCGGGCCAGGCCGAACGCGGCGCTGACATAGCTCGGGTCGGTCGTCCACACCAGGCGGTAGTACTCCGCGGCGTTGTCCAGCTGGCCGAGCACCTCGGCGCAGACGCCGAGCGCCAGCTTGGGCGCGGGCTCGCCGGGGAACGCGTCGTAGATCGCGTCGAAGGAGAGCGCCGAGACCTCGTTGTCCCCGGTCACCAGCGACGTGAGACCGCGGTACCAGACGACCCGCCAGTCGTCGGGGTGCTGGCTCTCCAGGGTGGCGAGAGCTCTGGTGGCGGAGTCCAGTTCACCCATCTCCAGGCGGGCGCGCAGCTCGCGCAGCCGGGTCTCCGGGGAGGCCGCGGACGCGGAGTGCAGCGCGGCGATGAGCTCGGCGGGCGCGGAAGCCATCAGACCGGCGAGGAAACCGGCGTTGGGGTCGCCCGGGTCGACGCGCGGCACGGGCAGGGCGAGCGAGGTCGCCCGGGAGTCGAGCGCCGCGAGGTGGGGTGCGAGCGCGTGGCCCTGGGCGCCTGCGCCACCCACGATCCCGGCCGCCGCGCCGCCCGCGTTCCCGTATCCCGCGTTCCCATATCCGGCGTTGCCGGCACCCAGTTGGTGCGCGCCCTCGCCCACACGCGCACCCGGCACCAGCGCCCCGCCCGGGTAACCGGCGCCCGATTGACCGGCGCCCGGTACCGGCGTGCCGCCCGCGTTGCCGTATCCGGCGCTCCCGTAGCCGGCGCCTCCGGCGCCATAGGTGTGGACGCCGGCCGCCACGACCCCGCCCCCGGCCGGGATTCCCGCGCCTTTGGCGCTCACCGAGGCCGAGCCGGTCACTGCTGCCCCCGGCTTGCCGCGCCTGCGGCCCGGGGCCGTAACCGCCCGCGCGCCCAGCTGTGAGACGTCCTCGGTCAGCTCCGCGAACAATTGCGTGTCCGTGACGCGCAGTTCAGGTCCGAACAGCGTCGACAGCGCAGGCCGCGGGCGGCCCGTCTGGATCGCGACGACCTCTCTGAGCACCCCCGTCAGCTGCTCCGCCATCTCCTGCGCCGAGGCGAACCGCCGCGCCGGATCGGGGTCCGTCGCCCGTACCAGCAGCCGGTAGAAGGACTCGTACGTCTGGAAGACCTTGATGTTCTCCGGGTCCGGAAGGGAGTCCACGAACACATTGGTGTAGCCCTGGAAGTCGAAGGTCAGCACGGCCAGCGTGCGCGCGACGGTGTACAGGTCGGAGGCGACCGAAGGGCCTACCTCGCCGACCTCCGGGGCCTGGTAACCGACCGTGCCGTAGATCGCGGACTCGTCGTCGTCCATCCTGCGGACCGCGCCCATGTCGATGAGCTTGAGCTGGTCCTGCTGCTGGATGGCGTTGTCGACCTTGAAGTCGCAGTACAGCAGGTTCCTGCTGTGCAGGTGCCCGAGCGCCTCCAGCGCCTCGATGCCGTACGCACACGCCTGCTCGACCGGCAGCGGATCGCGCTTGCCCGCCGGGTCGCGCCGTTCGTTGGCGATCTCCTTCAGCGACTTGCCGCCGACGTACTCCATGACGATGTAGCCGTCGAGCGAGCCGGTGCGCTGGTCGAGATGCTCCACGAAGTTGTAGATCCGCACGATGTTGGAGTGCTCGATCTCCGCGAGGAAGCGGCGCTCCGAGATCGCCGCGGCCATCGCGTCCTGGTCGCCCGTGTCCAGCAGGCCCTTGAGTACCACCCACCGGTCGGAGACCGCGCGGTCCACCGCCAGATAGACCCAGCCCAGGCCGCCGTGGGCGAGGCAGCCCACCACTTCGTACTGCCCGTGCACGATGTCGCCACCGGTGAGCTTGGGCACGAAGGAGTACGGGTGGCCGCACTTGGTGCAGAACCCTTCCGTACGCCCGGGACGCTCCCCGCGCGAACGCCCCACCGGCGCCCCGCAGTCGGAGCGCGAGCAGAACCGCTTGCGCTCGGGGACCTCGGGGTTCTCCATCACCGCGGTACGCGGCTCGGGGCGCGGCACGTCCGGCACGGAGACCAGGCCCGCGCCCAGCCGGTTGCGCCCTGACGAGCCCGTGGAGCTGCCGGAGCTGCGCACCGAGACCGACCGGGACGAGGTGCTGCCCCCGGACAGTGAGCGCGACAGCCGCCCGGACACGGACCGGCGCGACGTCGACGAGCGCGACGAGGTGCTGCTCCCGGGCCGCGAGCGCGAACTGCTCCGCCCGGAGCCGGAGCCCCGGCCGCCGCCCGTGATTCCGGTGGGCTGCGAGGACACCATCCCGTTGGACGAGACGACGGGCGCGAGGCCGCAGGTGCCGCAGTACAGCTCACCGCCGCCCATGTCCTCGTACGAGCCCTCACAGCCGGGGCGCTGGCAGTTCTTGTTCTCGCTCACGAATCCCCCCTGCGGTCACTGGGCCCGGACGGTCCCGGCCGTCTCGGGACAAGGACTTCGGCGGCGGCCTGCTGATAACGCAGCACCGCCTGCCCGGCGACGCGCAGATCGCACGGCGCGCTCCACAGCATCCGGCGGGCCGCGTCGTACCGCTCGATCAGCAGCGGATCCTCCGCCATCCCGTGCCGGGCCACCTTCGCCTTGTACGCGTCGAGACGGCCGCGCAGCTCGGCGCGGACCGCGAGCGGGGCGGTGACGGCCGTCAAAGACTCACGGGCGCGCAGCAGTTCGTCCTCCGCCTCACGCTCCAGGGATTCGAGCAGCGGCGAGAGCCGGTGCCACTGCGAGTGCCTGCGGTACTCGGCGGCGGTGGCGAGCCGCTCCTGCAGCGCGGTCGGCGGGCCGCTGACGGCGGGCACCTCGGAGGCGGCGATCTTCGCCAGCACCTCGCCCCGCGCAGACCGCGCCTCGGTCAGCGTACGGTCGGCGCGCGACAGCACGTCGCGCAGCCGGATCAGCCGTTCCTCGGAGTCCTGCCGAACCCGGAGCACCGCCTCGATCTCCCGGCGTATGTCTTCGAGGGCGCGCGCCGCACGGTCGTAGCGTTCGGTGTCGGGGCGGCCGCCGCCGGGTGCCGAACTGCCCAGCGCCGGCCGCCAGAAGGCGAGCGGGTCGGAGATCACCTGGGCGCGCAGAGTGGACAGTTCATGGGTGATCGACTCCAGCTCGTCGCCGGCCGGGTGCTCCCCGGGCCGTACGCCAACGGAGTGCGCGAGCGAGCGGGTGCGCTGCAGCTCGGCGGCGAGCAGATCTATCCGGGCGGGCAGCGCCGACCACACCGAGTCGGCCGTCACCACCATGTCCAGCGAGCTCGCGTACAGCTCGTTCATCCGGGCGACCAGCTCTGCGAGAGTGAACTGCTCGGAGAGCTTGGCGGGTCCGGTGATCGAGGGCGCGGTGTGGGTGGCCGAGCTGGCGATCGTGACGCTGCGGCCGCGCAGCCGGTCGGTCAGCTGCACCAGGTCCTCGCGGCTCGACCAGCGGCGCCTGGCGCGCAGCTCACGGGTGTCGTTCAGGGCGGCGGTATAGGCGTCGAAGTACCCCCACAGCAGGGTGATCGCCTGCTCGGCAGAGGCCCAGCGGTCCTTGGTGACGCCCGTCAGCTCGGCGCCTTCGAGGAGTCTGCGGCCGGCATGGTCCTGCAGGGCGAGGAGCGAGGTCTCGATCGCCTCGTGCTCCGCGCCGAGCCGCGCCAGCGCACGGTCCACCTCGTCCCGGTCCATCACCGGGCCTGGGGGTCCCCCCGCGGTGCTGGGGGAGGGTCCCGCCTCGCCCATCGATCACCTCTCTGCTCTTCCTGTGTTCCTTGCAGGACTAGTTGTTCAGCCGGTCCAGCCGGTCCAGCCGGTCCAGCCGGTCCAGCCGGTTCAGCCGGTTCAGCTTGTGCAGCGCCGGCTGTCTCAGCCGGTGCGGTACTTCGGGACCGGCGGCCCGGCTATCCCGGGGAGATCGGAAACCAGCCATTTGTTGTACGCCTGCGTCCAGGCGCTCCTTCGGTACTCGTCGAGCACCTTGTTCACCCGGCGCACCAGGTCGTCCTTGCCGAGCTTGGTGGCCACGCCGTAGTACTCGGTGGTGAAGGGCTTGTCGCCCTTGAGCTCGACCGCGGGGTCCTGCGCCGCCTGGCCGGCCGCGAGGGCGTTGTCCGTCACGATCGCGTCGACGAGGCCCTGCTGGAGCCGCACCAGGCAGTCCAGCTGGTTGGACACGGTGAGCACGTCCTCGTCTCCCGCCTGCCCGTCGTGCTCGTCCTTGAATGTGGCGCCGAAGGAGTTCTTCTCCAGCGCGTCGAGCGCTGTCGAGCCCTCCGCCGTGCAGACCTTCTTCCCGGCGAGGGACTTGTCGTATCCGGTGATGGACGAGCCCCTGGAGGCGAGGACCTGCTGGCCCGCCTGGAAGTACGCGGTGGAGAAGGCGACCTGCTTGATCCGGGCGCAGTTGATCGTCATCGTGCGGACGACGATGTCCACCGTGCCGTTGTTGAGCGCGGGTATGCGCTGGTTGGTCGGGATGGCACGGAAGATGATGGCGTCCGGACTGCCGAGGATGTCCTGGGCGATGGCCCGCGCGAGATCGATGTCGAAGCCTTCGAGGCCGCCGGTGGCCGGATTGCGGTAGCCCCAGCGGTAGCTGTTCTGGTCGACGCCGACGATCAGCTTGCCCCGCGCCACGATCGCGCCGATGTTCGGTCCGTTCGCCGCTGACGGCGACAGCGAGCGCTCCGGCTCGGTACAGCTGTCGGCCTTGGCGGGCGTGGTCGAGGCGGCGCTCTGGCCGTCCAAGCCGGAGCTGAGAGCGTCCGCGCCTCCGTGGGACAGCGGCAGCAGCGTGACGGCGGCGGTCAGCGCACAGGCAGTGGCCATTCCCGCGACGCCGCCCCAGCCGCGGAACCTGGCTTTGAGGTCCGTCATCGCTCCTCCTCTCACCGGTACTCCGAAAGCCTGCGGTTGATGCCGAGCACGGCGCCCGCCGCACCCAGCACGGCCAGCGCCGCGGCGCCGACCGGCAGCCCGGTCAGCGCGCCGCGCCCGTCCTCGGCGGCGCGGGTGAACTCGCGCTGCTCGTGCGCGAGCGCCGTCGCCAGCGCCTTGTCCACCTGGTCGAAGGACTGGCCGGTGGATGCCTTGGGCCCGATGACCTTGGCCAGCGCGCCTTCGTAGTCACCGGCCTTGTCGGTGGTGCTGGCGCTGGTGTGCCGGACCTTCCACAAGGACACGCTCTTGACGGCGGCCTCGACGGGGCCGAGGCCTTCCTTGTCGTCGGCGAGCTTTTGCGCCTCGCTCAGCCGGTCGCCGAGCTTCTGCATGCCCGTGGTGTAGTCCGTTTCGTACTTGTCGCTCTTGCCGTCGTCGGTGAGCACCGCGCCCCGCGCGACGAGCGTCAGGTTTTCATTCGCCCGCGCCTTCAGGGAGCTGATCCGCGCGTCGTTGAGCACCTTGAGTGACATCTGGCCGTGCACCTCTGCGGCGTTCAGCTCGGCGCGGGCCACCGTATGTCCCACGGCAAGCCACAGCAGGGCGATGGTGGCAGCCGCCGTGGCGGCGAGCAGGCCGTGGTTGAACACCCTGTTCGTCCGCTGGTAGTTGCGGCGCTGCGCCCACACCAGGGCCGCCAGCGCGACCACGCCCACGGCGAGCGAGAAGACCGGCCAGAAGCGGGCGCTGTTGTCGTCCCGGTCGAGCCGGGCCGTCTCCGCGTCGTACAGCTTCTGGGCGGCGGGCAGCAGATCCCGGGTCATCTGCTCGTTCGCGAACCGCAGATACGCGCCGCCGAGGGGCAGGCCCTGCCTGTTGTAGGAACGGGCCGTCTCGATCACGCCGGTGTAGCGGGGGAGCTGCTCGTTGAGAGCGGCTATCTGGCGGCCCGACTCGCTCGAACTGTCCGTGTTCGCCGCGGCCTTGACCAGCAGTCGGGACGCGAGCGCGATGTCGTTCTGGTAGCGCTCGCGGGCCGCGCGGGGCTCCTCGGCACCGGCCAGGAAGCCACTGGAGGCCGACGTGTCCGCGTCGGCCAGCGAGCGGTAGATGGACGCGGCGTCCGCGCTCAGCGGCTGGCTCCGGCTCACCACGTCGTCGGCCGCGGATGCCCGGTCGGAGATCTCGAACGCCGTCACCGCGCCGAACGCCACCACCAGCGCCGCCAGAACGGCCCCGATGATCTGCAGCCGCCCTGGCTCGGTCGTCGTCGCCGTGCGCAGCCGCTCCTTGGTCTCGGCCCAGGCGCCGCGGTGGGCGGGTGGCGTGGCCGGCGGCTGTGCGGGCGCATGCGTCGGAGCCGATTGGGGCGCGGTGCGCACAGTCGGCGGGTATGTCACGTGACCTCCCCCTCGGTCGCTGACGTCGGCCCGCTCCCCGGCGGGTCGGGGGACGTCCCCCGACCAGCAGTATGGCCGCAGTGACTGACATACACAGCAGGATTGACTGGATCTTGCCCTGTCACGGCAGTTCAGGATCCGTCAGGCCCGTCTCTCCCGCCATTCTCCCCACCATGAATACGCTTCAGCACCTTGATCGGTTCCGGTTGGCAGGGATGTTGGGCACGGCCAGTCGCCGGACGGGCCGTGACGTCAGCCCGTCCGGCGACTGGAGACGAAGCGCTACACGTAGTGCGCGCGCAGCCTGGCGCGGGCCCCCGGCGGGGCCCCGATGTGGTCCATGCCCAGCAGGGCCGCGCCGAGCACCGGCGGTGCCGTCACCACCTCGATCACCGCCTTGGGCGCCTTGGTCGCGAGCAGCTTGCCGATGTGCTCGTCCAGCTCCGGGTGCCTGGCCGCGAGCACGCTGCCGCCCAGCAGCACCGGCGCCTCCTCGTCGAGCAGATCCAGTCGGGCCAGCGCCACCGTGGACAGGGCGACAACCTCCTCGGCCAGCCGGTGCACCACCGAGCGGGCGACCCCATCGCCCTCCGTGCTGGTGGCGAAGAGGACCGGCGTCAGCTCGTGCTTGCGCACCGCGGGGATCCGCCCCAGGTGCAGCGCCTCGATCAGGGCGTACATGGAGTCCAGGCCGAAGTGCGCGGGCAGGGTACGGACCAGGGCCGTCGGCTCGCCGCGGCCGTCCTCCGCCCGCGCCGCGAACCACAGCGCCTCCTCCGCGAGCTGCGCGCCACCGCCCCAGTCGCCGGAGATCCGGCCGATCGCGGGGAAGCGCGCGGTACGGCCGTCCGGCAGCATGCCGACGCAGTTGATGCCCGCGCCGCACACCACCGCGACACCTCGTGGCTCATCCACGCCCGCCCGCAGGATGGCGAACGTGTCGTTGCGCACCTCGGTCGTGAGCCCCCAGCCGCGCGCCTGCACCGCGGCCTCCAACTCCCGCTCCTCGACCGGGAGATCGGCGTTGGCCAGACAGGCCGAGACATGCGCGACGAACGGCTCGGTGACACCGGCCGCGGTCGCGGCGGCCGCGACCGTACGGCCCAGGGCGTCGACAGCCGCCTCGATGCCGACCGCCGGCGGCTGGAACCCCCCGCCGCGGGCCTTGCCCAGGACGGTCCCGTCGGCCGCGACCACCGCGACGTCGGTCTTGCTGTTGCCGGCGTCGATGGCCAGGACGCCACGTGCGGTCATGCCCACGCGAGGTGCTCCCGGTTGTGCGCGATCAGCTTGTCGGTGAGTGCCTCGGCGTACTCGTACTGGCCGATCAGCGGATGCGACAGCAGCGCCTTGAAGACGCGGTCACGTCCGCCGCGCAGGGCGGCCTCCAGCGCCAGGTCCTCGTACGCCGTGACATTGGCGATCAACCCCGCGTACAGCGGGTCGAGTTCGGGCACGGCGAGCGGCGTGGTGCCGCTGCCGTCGACGCGCGCCTGCACCTCGATCACGGCGTCGTCCGGCAGGAAGGACAGCGTGCCCTTGTTGTACGTGTTCACCACCTGCACCGAGCTGCCGCCCGCGCCCAGCAGCGAGGCAGCGAGGCCCACGGCCGCCTCGGAGTAGAAGGCGCCGCCGCGCTTGGCGAGCAGCTCGGGCTTGGTGTCGAGCGCCGGGTCGCCGTACATCTCGAGCAGCTGCTTCTCCATTTCCGCGACCTCGGCGGCCCGCGACGGCTTGGTCCTCAGCTCGCGTACGACGTCGTCGTGCGCGTAGAAGTAGCGCAGGTAGTAAGAGGGGACGACACCGAGCCGGTCCAGCACCTGGCGCGGCAGCCGCAGATCGTCGGCGATCGTGTCGCCGTGCTCGGCCAGCAGCTTCGGCAGCAGATCCACGCCGTCGGGCCCGCCGAGCCGCACACCCGTCTCCCACGTCAGGTGGTTGAGGCCGACATGGTTCAAGTGGACGTCGTGCGGGGCTACTTCGAGGAGCTTCGCGAACTTGCGCTGGAGGCCGATGGCGACATTGCACAGCCCGACGGCCTTGTGCCCGGCCTGCAACAGCGCCCGAGTCACGATGCCCACCGGGTTGGTGAAGTCGATGATCCAGGCATCAGGGTTGGTACGCCGCACCCGCTCGGCGATGTCGAGAACGACCGGGACGGTCCGCAGCGCCTTGGCGAGCCCGCCCGCGCCCGTCGTCTCCTGCCCGACACAGCCGCACTCCAGTGGCCAGGTCTCGTCCTGGTTCCGGGCCGCCTGCCCGCCCACGCGCAGCTGCAGCAGCACCGCGTCGGCGTCCGCGACGCCCGCGTCCACGTCGGAGGTGGTGACGATCTTCCCGTCGTGACCCTGCTTGGCCAAGATCCGCCGCGCCAGGCCGCCGACCAGCTCGAGGCGGTCTGCCGCGGGGTCGATGAGCACCAGCTCACTGATCGGGAGGGTGTCCCTCAGCCGCGCGAAGCCGTCGATCAACTCAGGGGTGTAGGTGGATCCGCCGCCCACGACTGCGAGCTTCATATGTGCATCAGCCCTTCACTCCGGTCAGTGTGACGCCCTCGACGAATGCCTTATGGGCGAAGAAGAAGACGAGGATCACGGGGGCCATGACCAGGACGGTCGCGGCAATGGTCAGATTCCAGTCCGTGTGGTGCGCGCCCCTGAACGACTCCAGGCCGTAGCTCAGAGTCCACCCTGCCGGGTTCTCCGATGCGTAGATCTGCGGGCCGAAGTAGTCGTTCCGGGCGTAGAAGAACTGGAAGAGCGCGACGGCGGCGATGCCCATGATCGTGCCGGAGAGGTAGCCCTTGCCGTAGTCGGCGGCCTGGTCGTCGGCGACGGGCAGCGGCGCGGTGCCGATCTCGAACTTCACGCCCGCGTCCTTGGCCATGCCGAGCCGCCACCATCCAGCTGCATGGTGACCTGCCCGGTGTGGAAGGGGTGCTTGGCGCCCGCGTGTGGGCATGGCGGGGTCTCCCTGTGACGGGTCGAGGTGGCGGGGGATGCGCGGGTCTCTCTGCGGCTCTCTGCGGCTCTCTGCGGCTCTCTGCGGTCTCTCAGCGGTCTCTCAGCGGGAGGTGTCGAAGATCTCGTCCCGCGTGGTGACCAGGGCGCTCTCCAACGCCCCGCGCAGGACCGGGTGTTCGCGTATGGAACCGAGCACAAGGCGCGGCCTTGACGCTGCGAGTTCGGTGAGCTCCGCCTGCACGCGTTCGCGCAGCGGCTCCCCGCCGGCGGTGATCACATCGCCGGACAGGACGACGAGCTCGGGGTCGAGCACGGCGACCATGGAGGCCAGACCGGTCGCAAGCCCCGTCGCATACGCGTCGAGCAGTTCACGGTACGGACCCGACTCGGCGCCGGCCGCCCGGGAGACCAGCGCGGTGGCGACCTTGGCGTGCGGGCCGTGCCCGACGCCCTCGATCCCGAGCCCGCGCGCCAGGCGCGGCAGCGCCTGGGCACCGGCCAGTTCCTGGAAGCCGCCGCTGTTCGCCTTGGTCACCTGGCGCACCAGGGGGGTGCCGGGTACCGGCAGAAAGCCGACCTCGCCGGCGCCGCCGGTGAGGCCCCGGTGCAGCCGGCCACCGATGACGAGGGCGGCGCCGAGGCCTTCCTCGTTCCACAGCAGGACGAAGTTCTCATGCCCGCGCGCGGCGCCGAGGCGCTGCTCGGCGACTGCGGCCAGGTTGACGTCGTTCTCGTACTCGACGGGCATCGGCAGTACGGCGGCCAGCTCGTCGAGGAGGGTGGGGGAGTGCCAGCCGGGGAGATGCGACGCGTACCGCAGCCGCCCGGTGGAGGGGTCGAAGGCGCCGGGCGTGCCGATGACCAGACGGTGCACGTCGGAGCGGGTGGCCCCGGCGGCCTTCACCGCCCCGTCGAGCGCCTCGGTGACCTGCCGTACGACGCTCTCGGCGCGCCGCCCCGGGGTCTGCAGCTCGAACTCGCCGACGGTGGCGCCGGTGATGTCGGCGACGGCGGCGCGGATGCGCTGCGGGGTCATATCGAGCCCGGCGGCGAGGGCGGCCCGCGCGTTGACGGCGTACAGCTGGGCATTGGGCCCGGGCCGCCCCTCGGTGGTACCGGTCGCGACGACGAGGCCGGCGGCCTCGAGCCGGGCGAGCAACTGGGATGCGGTGGGCTTGGAGAGGCCGGTGAGCTTCCCTATTTTCGTCCGGGAGAGCGGGCCGTGTTCGAGCAGCAGGTCGAGCGCGGCCCGGTCGTTCATGGCGCGCAGGACGCGTGGGGTTCCGGGTGTGGTTCCGCTGGATCCGGCCACGACGGATGCACCTGCCTTCGGCTGCCTACTTCCCCGGCTGGTCCGCTGCTGGACTGTTAGGAAAGTTTCCTATTGTGATGGGAGAAAGGTAAGGCGCACGTCGGGCGGGCGTCAATGGTCACCGCCGGGGAGGCAACCAAAGCGTTACCTCTGGAGGGCGTGGGGCGCCCGGCTGCAGCGGGGGGGTCCTGGCTGGATTGCTGCCGGTCTGAGGCGGTCTATGGGGGGTCAGGCTCTTGCTTGGTCGTAAGTCCGTGGCGGATTTTGACTGTCAGGGGCATGTAACCGCGCTTAAGCTGCCCCGGCCGATCTTCACTTGATCGGCTTCTTTGTGACGGGTCTGGGGAGTCCCTGGGGTAGCGCGGCCGAGGAGCCCGAGCCGGAGGACCCCAACCGACCGGGCGCAGGTGACTCCACCGCGGAGCTGCCCGTGCAGGTGGACGGCGCCTCAGTCGCGGTCGAGCCGGATCTGGGTCTGCTGCGAGGCGAGCAGACGGTCTACCCCGTCTACATCGACCCGCCGATGGGGCTGGCACTGCAAGAGCGCACGGTGCTCTCGTCGGATGGCGACCGGTTCTGGGACTTCGACGGCGACCACGGCGTTGGCAACTGCAACCGTCTCGGCCCGTGGTTCTGCGGTACGGACTACACGAACCGCATGTACTTCGAGTTCGCACCGACCAATCTGTCCGGCAAGTACGTGGTTGACGCGGTCTTCCGCGCTCATGAGACCTGGTCGTTCTCCTGCACCGCGCACGAAGTGGACCTGTGGCGCACCAACAACATCTCCGAGGGCAGCAGCTGGCCGGGGCCCGCGCATCTGGACAAGATGGGAGACCGCAACATCTCAGCCGGGCGCGGCACCAACTGCACTCCCGAACAGCCGGACAGCTGGGTCGAGTTCCATGACAACGCGGCGGAGAGCGACGAGAACCTGACGTCCACGGTCCGTAACGCGCGGCGGTGGACGGCACGGGCAACGTGACAGCGCGGGTGGAAGTCCCGGCGGACGATGTCCTGGACGAAACCGGGTTCAACATCCCCGCAGACGTGACCGCTGTCTTTGACGCGGCCCAAATGGACCCGGCCGACCCGAACGGCACGCCGGGCAAGCTCCGGCTGTACATCGGTGCGGCACCGCAGCTACTGAATCCTGGCGCAGGCCTGATTTCTGGGGCGCAGGGGACCGGCGAACTGGCTGCGGGCCGGGGTGCCAGCGCTGGGACAACCGGTGGAGGAGCGGCGGTTGCCGCACGTGGTGAGCAGGCTGCCCGTGGGCTCGGCGGAGGAGGTGTAGGAGCGCAGCACCTCACCCGTCGCGGTGTCGACGGTGGCGGTGCGGCCGGTCAGGCGTACGGGTTCGGTGCAGCCGCCGAGGTGTTCGATCTGCTGTTGTGCGCGGTCGAAGTCGGGGTGGTTGACCAGGTGGAGCAGGTCTCGCACGGCGGGGCTTGCCACGTGGCGCAGGTCCGGGGTGACCATTCGGGGCGTGTCCCTTCTGTCGGGGTGGTGGCCCCGAGCAGCAACCAGCCAGTCCGGAAGGCGTGTTGGTGCTGCTCGGGGCATGACGAACCAGGCCCGTTGGCGGGCGTGGGTTTCAGCGAGGGTGATTCGGCCAGCGGGGCGCGGGGCTCAGAGCTGAGCGAGTGCGGCGGTGGCTACCGGCAGGGCGACGCCCATGCGGGTTCCCAGCTGGGCGGCGCTGATCGGTGTTCCGTGCTCGGCGTGGTGGGTGTCCGCGATGCGCCGGGCCGCATCGTGCAGGGCGGTCGGCAGAGCCGGGCGCGAGGAGGCCATGGTCGCCTTGCTGGCGGTGACCGACGGGGCGGCCGGGGCGGGTGTGGATTCGATTGCGTCGATCACGGAGGCGGCCATGACCGGAGCAGGCAAAGGGGTGGGCGCGCGGTCTGGGACCGATTCGGGGGCCAGGGGCACCGACTCGGCGGCAGGGACAGTGGTGGTGGCCTCCAGGTGCGCGGTGGGGCGGGTGAGGGTGTGGAACTGGGCGAGGAAGGCGGGGCCGACGTGGCCCCAGCCCAGCAGGAGGAGCGGGGCGACGGTGTCCAGGCAAGGTTGTCCGTAGCGTCCGGCCAGCAGTGGCTCGGCGGTATTCAGGGCGAGGGTGAGCAGCCCGCACAGGTGCAGCAGCCGGGTACCGGCCTTCAACTCCGCCTTGGGCACGCCGCGCAGGGCCAGGAAGCGCAGCGCGACCAGGAGCACCCGCGACTGATCTCGGCAAGACCGTCCCGGCAAGCTCTACCGCCAGTACGGCCACCGGCCGAAGGGCTGCGTTCTGGCTAGTCAGAGGTCTGCCGTGGTGAGCGTTGCGTCGATAATTTCTATGCGGTTTCAAGGCCACCGAGCTGGTCAAGGCGGGCCCGCTGACGCGGACCCGCGCGCGGCCAGTGCGCGGGCCCGGCCGCTACGGCGCCGCCCCGCTTACCCGACCCCGGGCCCTGGCCGGCAAAACCAGCACCCCGAAACGGCCCGGAGACCGCAGGAATCCCCCGACGCGCCAGCACTCGGCAGCCCAGGTCAACCATGCGCGAGCACACGCCGACGCCGCTTGGCGGACGACTGCACGGCACATTCGTTCGATGACTCGCTCATGGAGGCGAAACCCGGTGTCAGCAGGTGGTAGCGCCCGTATGCTGGCCACGTACCGCCTGTCGAGGTCACACCGAGACTGCCGGTCGGACGAGGAGGTGAAAGGGAATGAGCGTTGCCATCGACCACACCGGCCCCTGGACCGTCGCCGACGTCCTGGCCCTGCCCGAAGACCGCACCACCCGCTACGAGCTGGTGGGGGAGTCCCTCGTAACGTCCCCCGCACCCGGCATCCGCCACCAGCGGGCCTCGCTCCGGCTGGCGATGATCCTGCACGTGGCGGCCCAGGCCGCCAAGGCACCGGTCGAGGTGCTGGAGGCCATCAACGTCATCCTGCCGTCGGGCCTGGTGGTGCCCGACCTGGTGGTGACCGACGCCGGCGCGACCGCCGAGGACGGCGTCAGCGTCAACGCCGAGGGCGTGCAGCTCGTGGTCGAACTGGTCTCCCCCGGCAACCGCACCGTGGACTGCAAGTTCAAGCCGATGCTCTACGCCGAGGCAGCCATCCCGCACTTCTGGCGACTCGAGTTCGACCCGGCCCCGATGCTTGTCGTCTATGAACTGGAAGGCGGCCGGTACGTGGAGCGGACGACGGCCCTCGCAGGTGCGACAACCCACCTGGACACCCCGTTCCCTGTTGAGATCGACCCGGCTGGACTCTCCCGGCAGTAGTTGCCTGACGGCAACGCTGACGGCAACCGGACCCGCCAACGGCGGACGCCAGCGGACTTCCGTGGACCCATAGACCGGCGCTGACCTGCGAAAACACAGGTAAAACGGGGTCGCCCAGCACACGTACTACGGCGAAGCCCGGCATCGCGGAGGACGGGATGGGGAGGCCCCGATTGCTGTTGGCGATCTTCTCGGTCAGCTTGGCCAGGGCTTCCTTGCGGGTGGTGCCGTAGACGTGGACGCGCTTGCGTGTGTTGCCGGGGGCCAGCGCGTACCCGGCGGCTTCCCAGCGGCTGTCCTTGCGCGGGTAGACGGTTCCGATTGTTTCCGGGCTTCGTTCGGGCGCCGACGGCGCTGCGATGCCATGGAAATGGGCGGGGGTCCTCCCGTAGGAGGATCCCCGCCCATTTCGTACACGTACCGCTACTTCGCCAGGTTCGCAGGCGGCGCGATCGGCGTCGCCGCCAGTGACTGTGGCGACGTCGCTGACGCATACGCCGACGGTGCCGCCATCCCCGCCGTCGGGTCGAGCGCCGACGCCTCCTCGATCGCCGGCGGCAGGCCGCCCACGATGCGGATGCCGGCCGCGTCGAAGGCCTGCTTGATGCGCCAGCGCAGTTCCCGCTCCACACCCAGCGCCTTGCCCGGCATCGTCTTCGCCGCGACCCGGACCGTCATCGAGTCCAGCAGCACCTCGTTCAGGCCCAGCACCTCGACCGGGCCCCACAGCTGCTCGTTCCACGGGTCGGACTTCGCCAGGTCGTCCGCGACCTCGCCGATCACCGAGCGGACGTGGTCCAGGTCCTCCGAGGAGCGGACCATGACGTCGACCGTCGCCGTCGCCCACCCCTGGCTGAGGTTGCCGATGCGCTTGATCTCGCCGTTGCGTACGTACCAGATCTCGCCGTTGTCGCCGCGCAGCTTCGTCACACGCAGGCCCACCTCGATCACCTCGCCGGAGGCGACGCCCGCGTCCACGCTGTCGCCGACGCCGTACTGGTCCTCCATGATCATGAAGACGCCCGAGAGGAAGTCCGTCACGAGATTCCGCGCGCCGAAACCGATGGCGACGCCCGCGACACCCGCCGAGGCGAGCAGCGGGGCCAGGTCGATCTTGAAAGCGCCGAGGATCATCAGGCCCGCAGTGCCGAGAATCACAAAGGAAGAGACCGAGCGGAGTACGGATCCGATGGCCTCGGAGCGCTGCCGCCGTCTCTCGACGTTGACCAGCAGACCGCCGAGCGCCGTGCCTTCCACGGCCTGGGCGGAGCGGTTCATCCGCTCTATCAGCTTGGTCAGGGCGCGGCGGAGGAGCATGCGCAGCACCAGCGCGACCACCAGGATCAGCGCGATGCGCAGACCGGTGTTCAGCCAGGTGGACCAGTTCTGCTCCACCCAGCCCGCTGCGTCGCCGGCCTGCTTGGCGGCCTCGCCGAGCGAGACGGGCTCGGGTGACGGATCGGCGGCCAGTAGGACGGACCAGGACACGAGGGGAACCTCCAGGCATTGCGGTAGCAGACCAACCACCCTAACGGGGCATCCGGTGTGTTCCGTGGCGCTGTTCGAGGGAGAGACGAGGCTCACCTGGGGATGAACCTCGTCGAAGGCATGTCGAGGCACGTCGAAGGCATGTGGTCGAAAACACCTCGAGCCCGTTACCCGCACGTGGTGGCGCTCGGACCTGGCATGAGGAGAGACTGAGAGCAGATCGTCCCGGCGCGAGCCACGCGCCGCCGGCGTACAAGGAGGCATCCACCGTGCCGCACGTCCTGGTCCTCAATGCGTCGTACGAGCCCCTCGGCGTCGTACCGCTCCGCCGCGCGCTCATCCTCGTCCTGGAGAACAAGGCTCTCTGCCTCGAGGAATCCGGCGCCTTCATGCACAGCGCGACCCGTGTCATCGCCGCCCCCAGCGTCGTACGGCTGAAACGGTTCGTGCGGGTCCCCTACCGGGGGCCTGTTCCTCTCACCCGCAAAGCACTCTTCGCCCGCGACGGCGGGCGCTGTATGTACTGCGGTGGCGTCGCAACCAGCGTCGACCATGTCATTCCGCGCAGTCGCGGCGGACAGCACGTCTGGGACAACGTGGTGGCGGCCTGCCGCCGCTGCAATCACGTCAAGGCGGACCGGCATCTGCGGGAGCTGGGGTGGCGGCTGCGCCATCAGCCGGCCCCGCCGAGCGGGCTCGCGTGGCGCATCATCGGGACCGGGCATAGGGACCCGCGCTGGCTGCCTTACTTGCAGCCGTACGGCGCGGATGACGCGATGGCCCGGATCGACGGCATTTCCGCCTAGGATCCGGGCCTTCGTCGTCTCTCGCGCCGCCCCGTGCTCACTCGCGCTCACTCCGCGACGGCGTATGCCTCCACCGACCAGAGCGAGTACCCGTACTGGGTGGCGCGCGCCTCGCCCTGGACGCGGATGAAGCGGGTGTCGCGGCTGTCCATGCGGACCGCCTCGCGCCCGCCCCTGCCGCTCACCGTGGCGGCCGTGCGCCAGACGCGGCCGTCCGCGGAGACCTGCACGCGGTACTTCGTCGCGTACGCGTCCTGCCAGTGCAGCACCACCTGGCCGACCCGGGCCGGCCGCTTCAGCTCCAGCTGCCACCAGGCGCCGTCCTCGGCGGGCGAGGACCAGCGGGTCTTCGGGTCGTCGTCGATCGCCGAGGCTGCCGGGAAGTCGGCCGTCTCGTCGCCGGACGAGGAGGCGACGGAGCCCGCGGTGCGTGCGAGGTCGGGGCCCGCGGTGCGCGGATAGGCACGCACCGTGAGCGTGCGCTCCTGGCCCGCGAAGGACAGCGGCACCCGGTACTCCCCGGCCGGCGTGCCCGCCGGGACGGTGACCTCGACCGGCACAGTCGTACGCAGCCCACGCGGCAGCGTCGTCTCCTTCGGCACCGACACCTTGATGCCCGCCGGGGCCTTCGCGGTGAGCGCGCCACGCACCTCGGCGGGGCGGCGCGGGGTCAGATGGATGCCCGCCCGCTGCGGACCGCCGCCGATCTCGGCGTCCGTCTCGCCCTGTACGAGATCGAGGCCGGCCGCCGGCTCGTCGGCGAACCAGGGCACCACGGACCGTACGGCGACGGGCTCGTCCCCGTCCGACGCGATCCGCACCGCGTCCACCCGCAGGCCCTTGGCGTCGGTGTGGGTCCAGCCGCTCGCCGAGAGGGGGCCGAGCGAGCGCCAGCCCTCGCCCGGGACGTGCGCCTCAAGGCGGCCGCCGGAGCCCGAGCCACCGCCCGGGGTCGCGCCCCTGCCGGGGGTCCCGCTCGCACCTGTGCCCGGGGTCCCGCTCGCGGCCCCGCTCGGGGTCCTGCTCGCGGCCCCGGAGACCGCCGCCCCGCGCGGGGGCTCCGACATCACGGTCACTGCCGCCACCGGCCTCGGCCGGTCCAGCCGCACCGTGTCGTTGCCCGCCGTGTCCTTGACGCGGTCCGCGCCCGTCCAGGCCGCCGACTCCTTGGCCGCCCGGTCCAGGAACGGGTTCAGCACGCCCTTGCCGACCGTCGCCCGGCTCGCCCCGAGCTCCTTGCGCAGCGGCTCCAGGTCCAGCGAGGCCCGCCAGGCCGTCTCGCCGTCGCCGCGGGCCTGCGCCTGCAGCATGTCGACGGACAGCTCGCCGGCCCGGCCGTACCGCGCCAACTGCCCCAGCCACGGCCGTACTTCGTCGTCCAGACGGCCGTCGGCGGTCGCCTTCAGTCGCTGCGGGGCTTCGCGCATCACGCTGAACGCGGCGCGCAGTGAGGCCGCGGCCCGGTCCCTGGCCGCCACGTCGGCCGTCGTACGCGACCACCAGAAGTCCTTCAGCAGCGGCTGGAGATAGCCGGACTCGGCGGGGCTGAGGATCGAGGAGGCATGGTTGCCGGCCAGCGCGCGCAGCGCCTCACGGGTCGACGCGTCGCCGCCCGCGAGGTCGTTTATCGCGGCCTGCCAGGACTCCTGGGGGCGGTAGTTCTTCGGGTTCCATGCGTAGTCGGCCGCCGTGAACAGCGGGATGCGGGAGGCGGACGCCTGCTCCATGGCGTTGGCGAGCAGGGCGGCCGAACCTGTTGCCACGGCAGGCTCGCGGCCCGTGTAGGGGCCGAGGAACATCCTGTCCTGTGCGTAGTCGTTGACGGGGTAGTTGTCCATGGTGACCAGCGGGTGCCTGAACACGTCCCGCGCGCCGGCCAGTTCGCGCCCGGTGATCGTGCGCGGCACCACGCCCACGCCCGTCCACGCCACCTGGACCCGGCTGTCCAGCTCGCTCGCCAGCGCCCGCCGGTAGTCGGTGGTGCCGTCCTGGTAGAACTCCGTCGGCATCAGCGACAGTGGCTCCGCCCCCGGATACCGGTCCGCCAGATGCCGGGCCACCGCGCCCGCGACCCGCGCCTGCGCCCTGGCCGCCGCCTCCGGGCCGGAGCCGAAGGCGTCCGCGTCCTTGTCGCAGTGCCACTCGCTGTAGCTGACGTCCTGGAACTGAAGCTGGAAGGCGCGCACACCCAGTGCCCACATCGCGTCGATCTTGCGCGTCAGCGCTTTGACGTCGCCGTTCTTGGCCAGGCACATCTCCTGCGCGGGCGCGACGGCCCAGGCGAGTGTGACGTGGTTCCGCCGGGCGCGCTCGGCCAGCTCGCGGAACTCGGCGCGCTGCGCCGCGGGGTACGGGTCGCGCCAGCGAGCCTGCCGGAAGGAGTCGTCGCCGGGCGCGTAAAGATAGCGGTTCTGCTTGGTACGGCCCATGAAGTCCAGCTGCGCCAGACGCTGTTGATGGCTCCACGGCTGTCCGTAGAAGCCTTCCGTCAGGCCGCGTACGGCCGTGCCCGGCCAGTCGCGTACGAGAACTCCCGCGACGGTCTTCGTGTCCGTCCCGGCGACGGTCTTCTGGCCCGTCCCGGCGACGGCCTTCCGGTCGGTGATCAGTTGACGCAGCGTCTGGACGCCGTGGAACAGCCCGTCCTCGCCGACGCCGTCGAGCGCGACCGTGTCACGGCCCTGGACCTGGCCGACCGCGATCCGGTAGCCGCCGGAGGGCAGGTCGGCGCGTTCGGGCGCGCGCAGGGCGCGCAGCGCGTTCTGCGCGCCGGTGCCGCCGATGCGCAGGACGGGGCCGCGACCGGGCAGTTCTGTGTGCACGGTCCGTACGCCGGACTCGTGCAGCAGCTTCTTCAGCCGCTCCACGGAGTACGGATCGGCGGCCCGGTCCGCGACCACGGTGACCTCGTCGCCGAGCGGCACGGCGGGGCCGGCCGCCCGCATCGTCTGCGGGCGCGGCCACACCGACGGCAGTGCCGCCTCGCCCTCGGGGTCCTTGGCGGTGCTGGATGGGGAGGCGGGGTCTTCGGGTGCCGCGACCGCCCCGTGCGCGCCGCCGAGCAGGCCTCCGAGGACAGCGACCGCGACGGCTGTCGCGGTGCGCCTCCTGCGCGCGAGCCGCACGCCCGTCTCCCCTCGTTCTTCCCTGCCGTTCCGGTCGGTTTCGAGCCCACCACCACCACACTGAGGGTGTCAATGCGCATGGCCGTTGCGCCCCTTTTGCCTGATGCGATGGGTGGTTTCACTCGATGTGAGTCAACTGCTGAGTAAGGGAGGGAATGCGCGGAACGGAATGTGACGCGGAACACGTTGACTGATCGTGTACGTCTGCCGTCGCGCCCGCTGGGTAGGGCGTCTGTGTCCCACTACCGTCAGCTTGGAGTGACCCCCCATGGCCGCATCCGCACATCTGCTGCTCTCCGCCCTGTCCAAACAGGTCCCGGGCCCCGGCCCGCTGACCAGTGAACCCCCGCTCGCCGACGCCGCCCCCCTGACCAGCGAGCCGCCCCTCGCCGACATCGCTCCCCTCACCAGTGAGCCGACCGCGCCCGGCACGGCCGGCGGCACGGAGTCCCGAGGAGTCTGAATGGGCCTTGCCCGGCTCGCCGCGCTGCACGGAGTCGCCACCGCCTACGCGCCCTCGGAGGGCGTCACGGTCCCGGTCCCCGACACCACGGTCGTCGCGGTCCTCGCCGCACTGGACGTCGACGCGTCGACGCCCGCGGCGTTACGCGACGCCTTGAACCACGCCGAGTCCGCGGCGTCGGCCCGCCTGCTGCCGCCGACGGTGGTGCTGTGGCGTGAGGGCGGGGATCCGCTCCCACCTGCTCTGACGGCGCTCCCCGTGGGCACGAGTGTGCGGGTCGAGACGGAAGGGGGCGGGGCGGTCGAGTGGACCAGCCCGCCTCCGGCCGACGCTGTCCCGCAGGGCTGGGCGGAGCCGAGCAGCACGGTCGGCGCGGGGCCTCCGCCCGACGCGGGGCATCCCGCCGACGCGGCGCCTCCGGCCGACCCGACACCTCCCGCCGGCGCTGCCCTGCGGGGCGCGGCGGAGCCGAGCACCACGGCCGACGCGACACCTGCCGCCGACGAGCCCCGCGTCTGGTCGCAACTGCCCCTCGGTGTGCATCAGTTGTACGCTCACGCCCCCGACGAGCGCGTCGAGCGCTCCACCCTCATCGTCGCGCCCGCCCGCGTGCCGCAGCCAGACCGGCGTTCGTTCGGCTTTCTCGTGCAGCTCTACTCCCTGCTCTCCGCCCGGTCCTGGGGCATGGGCGACCTCGGTGATCTGGCTGAGCTCGCCACCTGGTCGGGGCGGGCGCTCGGGGCCGGGTTTGTGCAGGTCAACCCGTTGCACGCGGCTGTGCCCGGGCCGGCGCCCACCGATCCCTCGCCGTACCGGCCGTCCTCGCGGCGGTTCCCCGATCCCGTCCATCTGCGGATCGAGGACATCCCCGAGTACGCGTACGTCGGCGCCCGCGACCGGCAGCGGCTCGACGAGCTCCGTGACGAGGCCGCGCGGCTGCGTGAATCCGTGCTGGAGAAGGGCGCGTTGATCGACCGGGACGCCGTGTGGGCGCTGAAGCGCGCGGCTCTGGAGATCGTGCACCGTATCCCGCTGGGGCCCGGCCGCCGCGCCGTGTACTGCGACTTCCTGGCTGAGCAGGGGCAGGCCCTGGAGGACCACGCCACCTGGTGCGCCCTCGCCGAGGTGCACGGCCCCGAGTGGCACTCCTGGCCCGCCGCACTGCAGGACCCGCGCTCGCCCGAGACCGCGCGGGCCCGGCGCGAGCTGATGGAACGGGTCGACTTCCACGGGCGGCTCGCCTGGCTCACCGACCGGCAGCTGGCCGCCGCCGGACAGGCGGCGCACGAGGCGGGCATGGACGTGGGCATCGTCCATGACCTGGCCGTCGGCGTGCACCCCGGCGGCGCGGACGCCTGGGCGCAGCGGGAGACGTTCGCCGCCGGGATGTCGGTCGGCGCGCCCCCGGACGCCTTCAACGCTCGCGGCCAGGACTGGGGCCTGCCCCCGTGGCGGCCGGACGTGCTGGCCGCGTCCGGTTACGCCCCGTACCGCGGACTGCTCCGCGGCCTCCTCCGGCACGCGGGCGCGCTGCGAATTGACCATGTCATGGGCTTGTTCCGCCTCTGGTGGGTCCCGGAGGGCAGCCCGCCCACCGAGGGCACGTACGTGCGGTACGACGCGGAGGCGATGCTCGCCGTCCTCGCCCTGGAGGCCCACCGTGCGGGCACGGTCGTCATAGGGGAGGACCTCGGCACGGTCGAACCGGGTGTGCGCGAGGCCCTGAGTCGCAGGGGGGTGCTGGGCACCTCCGTGCTCTGGTTCGAGCGCGACTGGGCAGGCACGGGCCGCCCGCTGCCGCCCGAGCGCTGGCGTGAGGGCTGCGTGGCCACCGCGACCACGCACGATCTCCCGTCCACCGCGGCCCGCCTGACCGGCGAGCATGTGGCGCTGCGGCACCGCCTCGGCCTGCTCACCCGCCCCCTTGAGCAGGAGCGTACGCAGGACGCGGCGGACGTCGCCGAGTGGCTCGGCCTGCTCACCGGCCTCGGCCTGCTGCCCGAGGGCAGGGGCGACGAGGAGGGCCAGATCCGCGCGGCCTACCGCTTTCTGCTGGGTACGCCCGCCCGCATGGTCGGCGTCTGGCTGCCGGACGCGGTGGGCGACCGCCGCCCGCAGAACCTCCCGGGCACCTGGGACCAGTACCCCAACTGGCGCCTGCCGGTCGCGGACGCCGAAGGCCGCCCGGTCACCCTGGAGGCGCTGGCCGCCTCGCCCCGCCTGCATGCGCTGATGGGGGTCTTCGGGCCCCGTACGGCACCCCCGGACGCGCGGCCGGGATAGCCGTTCGCTACGTTGGCACCGTGGACAAGAAGAACGCTTTGCGCGCCGGCGCCGTCGCGGCCGGTACGACGCTGATGATGCTGCTCATGTCGTCGCCCGCGCTCGCCGCTATCCGTGACGACGGCTCAGACCCGGGCCCGGGTCTGAGCGTGATCGAGACGCTGGGCCTCTTTGTCGCGGCGCCGCTGGTCCTCTTCCTGGTGATCGCGGGCCTGGTGATGGCTCTCGACAAGTCCAGGAAGCAGAGCTGACCGGCTCCAGGCTCCGGCTGAGCGGCTCGAAGCTCCACCAGCTCCACCGACTTTCCCAAGGGCGCCTTTGGGGTGCGTACGCCCCCAAAGGCGCCGTTGTCATGCCTGCGGGTGGTGGGGCGTTGCGGGAGGTGGCGGCGGCGCGGATGGGTTGAGGGGCACGGGAGGGGGGGCCGGCGCCGGGGGGGCCGGGGGGGCCGCCCCGGGGGGGGGGAAGGAACCGCCCCGGGCGGCGCCGGGGCCCTACATTCAGGCGCGACCGCCCCCCGCCGCAACGAGGA
>NZ_JBSFMS010000054.1:0-45461 GCF_053599675.1 Streptomyces sp. NPDC000880
CGCGTAGGGTCGGAGGCGGCCGCCATTCCACCCTAGGAACCCGACATGCCCGTTACCCGCATCCACTGGAGCGACCTCCCCGAAGCCGCGCGCGCAACCGTTGAGGCCCACACCGGCCACATCCTCAGCGCCGAGACGGCCACGGCTGGGGTGAACTCCGGGATCGCCGCCACCCTCCGCACAGCCGAAACCACTGTGTTCGTCAAGGGCGTGCCCGCCGACCACCCGCAGGTGCGCACCCAGCGCCGCGAAGCCGCGATCAACCCCCACCTGCCTGCCGCATCACCCCGGCTGCTGTGGCACGTCCAAGCCGGCGGCTGGGACCTGATCGGCTACCAGCGGCTTACCGGCCGTCACGCCGACTACGCCCCCGGCTCACCGGACCTGCCCCTCGTCGCGCACGCCGTGGCCGAAGTCCAGGCGACCCCATGCCCCGACATCGACCTCAAGCGCGCCGAACAGCGCTGGGCTACCTATGCGGGTCCCGCAGGGGTGGACCAGCTTGCCGGTGACACGCTCCTGCACACCGACCTCGCCCCGCACAACGTGCTGATCACCGGCCGTGCCCACGTCATCGATTGGGCGTGGCCCACCCGCGGCGCCGCATGGATCGATCCGGCAGTGCTGATCCTCCGGCTCATGGAAGCCGGGCACACTCCGGCCGACGCTGACACATGGGCCCGCGCATCCTTTCCCTCCTGGGCGTCCGCCTCGCACGCCTCAGTAACGGCCTTCTGTGAAGCTAACGCCGCTACATGGGACGAGATCGCCCGCAACGACCCGCAGGGCTGGAAGAAGGACATGGCCCGGCACGCCCACGACTGGGTGACCTGGCGCGGCTGCGCCTGAGTGCTGGAGGTGACTCATGGCCGAGTGGATTGACCCGCGGTACGCCGAGCTGGTCGCAGCGTGGAAGCGCGCGCAGACGCCCGTCTCACGCGATCCGCAACCCAGGCCCGTGAGGGGATTCATTCTCCCGCCCAAGGCCTGACGCAACCGGCCCCGGCCCGTCTGCGCGTCCCCCGTCGCGGACAGGCCGGGGCTCTTTCATGCCCAACTCGGCTACGCCGTGGAATCGAAGGCGTAGATCGACACAGACCCCATGATCCAGATGCGCCTACATAACCGCAGGTCAGAGGGGTAGTGCTGGCCAGCAGTAGCCACCATTCCGGCTACCGGGTGTGATCACAACGTAGAGGTGTCATAACCACCCATTGGGGTTCCCCGATCCCGTGCCGCCGCTGATGAGGAACGACAGCCGGGCGTCGATCAGAGCTCGAAGCACCCGGTCCCCGCCCGGCGGCACCGTCCCCGCAGCGACGAGCTCCCCCACCGAGAACGCCCTGGGCCGCACCACCCGCAGCGACAGACACGTCGAGCCGACCGCCACCGGCGGGATCACGGCATGCATCCGCGTCCCGTCCGGCAGCCGGGCGTCCACCCAGGGCCGGGCGTCGTCCAGCCGCCGCTCCGCCACCGCGGCGAGCCGCTGTGCCAGCCTGCGCACCGACGCCGCGTCCGCGAAGGTCACCCCGGTGAGCTCGAGACCGCGACCCCGGTCCACCCACACCCGGTCGGGCGCGGACACCAGGACGTCGGTCACGGACGGATCGGCCAGCAGCGGTTCCAGGGGGCCCGTCCCCACCAGCTCGCACCGCAACTTCTCGGTGCCGCCGAGCACTTCGGCGTCTGAGAGCAGCCGCCCTTGCGCTCGCAGCGCGGCCGCCACCCGGGCCGGCGTGGGCTCGGCCCCGCTCTCCGCGAGCCTCTGTCGTACGGCGTCCAGCAGGCCTGTGCTCATGAGACACCGCCCCCGGTCAGCGCCCGCTCCCAGAAGGCCGTGCAGAACCTGGCCAGCGGCCCGCGCGCACGGCCCGGCGGAGCGCCCCCCTCCTGCGCGGCCAACAGTCCGGCCTCCACAGGCAGTTCGCCCGCAAGGGGCAGTCCCAGGGCGTCCGCCACCCATTGCTCGTCCAGCCCTGCCGCGTACGGCCCGCGCACGACCACGCGCAAGTCCTGGAGCACCATGCCCACCGTCGACGCCACCCTGTTCGCCGCGGCGACCGCCCGTAGCTCGCCCGGCACCACCAGCAGCCCGAGATCGAGCTGGGCCAGCGCCTCCGCAACGCCCTCGTCGACCCGGCGCGGCAGATCCACGACCACCACCCCGCCGCGCCTGCGTGCCGCGGCCAGCACCGAACGCATCGCCTCCGGCGGGATCACCACCGAGTCCCCGCGGTCCCAGCTGAGCACCCGCAGCGCATGCAACTCGGGCAGCGACTCCTCCAGCGCCCCGCCGGCGACCCGCCCCTTGGAAGCGGCGAAATCCGGCCAACGTCTGCCTTCCACTTGCTCTCCGCCGAGCAGCACGTCCAGCCCGCCACCGAGCGGGTCCCCGTCGACCAGCATGGTGCGCCGACCGGCCCGGGCCGCAGAGACCGCCAGCGCGCAGGCCAGCGTCGATGCCCCGGCTCCACCCCTGCCGCCGATCACGCCGACGGTCAGCGCCTGCCGTCCGACGCCCTCGACCACGTCGGCGATCCGGTCGACGAGCCAGCCTTCCGCATCGGGCAGCCGCAGCACGCAGTCGGCTCCGATTTCCACCGCCCGCCGCCAGACATCCGGGTCGTCCTGGTCCCGCCCCACGAGCAGCACACCCCGTCTGCGCGTGGCTCCGCGGCAGCGCGCGGCCGCGTCGTCGCCGACGAGCACCAGCGGCGCGCCCTCCCAGCTTCCGCTTCGCTCCGGCACCGAGTGATGGACGTCCGGTTCGGCTCCCGCCGCGGCGCACAGCCGCAGCAGATCGTCGAGCAGTTCCATATCTTCGGTGACGATCAGAGGCCCGTCCCGCCGCCCTTCGACGACCGGCGGCCGCTGCGATGTGATGGATCCAGCCACGATCTCCACCCCCTACTTACTTCGATCTCGCTTCGTTCCGAGATCTGCGATTCCGGCAGCCCGCGAACTGCGCGGGTGGAATCACCGTGCAGCGCACCGGAAAATCGTGTGGATCTTGCTGAAAAACTGTGGACAACTAGCCACTTGTGAATATCCCGGTCGCTCATACCGGTGACTCCCAGGAGCATCCCTTCCACTACGCACAGTGACAGTGCAGAGTGATGGAAGGCCGACGCCGGCACGGCTCACACGAGAGGAGAACGATCGCAATGGATCGCAGCAGATGGACGAAAACGCGTCCGGACATGCGACGACCCCCGCCGGGGGGGAGAGCGGGGGTCGTCTCTCCGGCCGACTCGGGGGGGGAGGAGCCGGACCGGGTTAGCACGGTCGCGAACGATCCGTGACTTCCATGGTATACCCGAGAGCCTTCTCAGGCAAACCCACACGCCCGAGCGTACGCCGAATGGCGGGCACCTATGCTCAGGCTCGTGGAAAACCACTCCTTGCCGCGCACAGCCGCCTTCTTTGACCTGGACAAGACGGTCATTGCGAAGTCTTCGACGCTGACCTTCAGCAAGTCCTTCTACCAAGGCGGGCTGATCAACCGGCGCGCCGTACTGCGCACTGCCTATGCCCAGTTCGTTTTTCTCGCCGGGGGCGCCGACCACGACCAGATGGAGCGGATGCGCGAGTACCTCTCCGCGCTCTGCAAGGGCTGGAACGTCCAGCAGGTGAAGGAGATCGTCGCCGAGACTCTTCACGACCTGATCGACCCGATCATCTACGACGAGGCCGCGTCCCTCATCGAGGAGCACCACACCGCGGGCCGCGACGTCGTCATCGTCTCCACCTCCGGCGCGGAGGTGGTCGAGCCGATCGGCGAGCTCCTCGGCGCTGACCGGGTGGTGGCCACCCGCATGGTGGTCGGCGACGACGGCTGCTTCACGGGGGAGGTGGAGTACTACGCGTACGGACCGACCAAGGCGGAGGCGATCAAGGAGCTGGCCGCCTCCGAGGGGTATGACCTGGCGCGTTGCTACGCCTACAGCGACTCCGCCACTGACGTCCCGATGCTCGCGTCCGTCGGCCATCCGTACGCCGTGAATCCGGATCGTGCGCTGCGCCGGGAGGCGACGGCGCGGGATTGGCCGATTCTCGTCTTCAATCGGCCGGTCCGGCTCAAGCAGCGGCTGCCCGCTTTCTCCATGCCGCCGCGCCCGGCCCTTGTGGCCGCGGCCGCGGTGGGTGCGGCGGCCGCCACAGCCGGACTGGTCTGGTACACGAGCCGGCGGCGGAGCGCGGCCGCTCAAATCGCTGCGGCGACCGCGTGAACCAATTCGCGCGTATTTGAACCTAAAAGTAAAGAACTGCAGCTAGGGCTTCCGCTTGCCCTCCCGCAGGAGTAGAAATGACTCAACGGCCCGCGAGACCAAGGACATCCGAGAGGATCACCTTTAACGCATGAAGGCCCCACGGACCGAGCATGAAAACTGAGCACCCACGCGACGTCGACCCGTCGATTACGGGCCAGCCGCACCAGGTGACGGGCAGAAGTTCCCGACCTGATGGGCAACATTCGAGGACGCATGGTAACTCGGCGGACGTGCCAGCGGCGGTACCATTCCCGGTACCGCCGCAACCCTGTTCAGGGCCTTTTCCAGGGGCAGTTCAGACGGGGACGCTCAGGCGGCCCCGCGCTGCAGCGCCTCGCACACCGCCGTCGACTCCCTGACTCCGAGCTCCACCGCGCGCCCGCAGTGCGCGATCCAGGCGGCCATGCCCTCCGGCGTCCCCATCAGATACCCCTCGAAGGCCGCGACGTACGCGGCCCGGCCCTGCTCCGCGTGCCCGACCTCCGCCGGGCAGATCGACTTCGGGTCCAGCCCGCTGCCGATCAGCACGATGCGCTCGGCCGCACGGGCGACGAGACCGTTGCACGAGCCGAAGGGGCGCAGCGCCAGCAGCTCGCCGTGGACCACGGCAGCGGTCACCAGGGCCGGCGCGGAGCTGCCCGCGATGATCAGTCCGGCCAGACCGTCCAGCCGGCCGGTCACCTCGCCAGCGTCCGGCAGAGGCGCCTCGATCAGCGGCTCGTCGACCGCCTCACCCGCGAGACGCGGCCGGCCCACCGTGTCGTCGTCGCCTGCGCCGCTCGCCGCAGCCAGATGCAGCCGGGCCAGTACCCGTAGCGGCGACTGCCGCCAGATGGAAAGGAGTTGACCGGCCTCGGCGGTCAGCCGCAGCGCGGCCCCGACCGTGCGCGCCTCGGGTTCGACGCCAAAGTCGGTGCGCCTGCGGACCTCTTCCAGCGCCCAGTCCGCCCCGGACAGCGCGGCGGAACCTCGCGCTCCGCGCAGCGCCGCCTCCGAGGTGACCTCGTTGCTGCGACGCCGCATGACCCGATGGCCGTAGACGCGGTCGACTGCCTTGCGCACGGAGTCCACGGAGTCGGCGACGCCCGGGAGAGAGCCGAGTGTGGCGAGGGGGTCGACCGACGAGGCATTCGTACTCATAGGTGGCGAGGCTACGCGCCCCCGCCGCACGCCCCACCTTGGAGTGGTCTTCCTCACTCGACTCAGTCGCCCTACGCGATCGAGCCGCTACCCTTTGTGAACATGAAGATCGCTTTCGTAGGGAAGGGCGGCAGCGGGAAGACGACGTTGTCCTCGCTCTTCATCCGCCACCTGGCCGCCAATGAAGCACCCGTCGTCGCGGTGGACGCCGACATCAACCAGCATTTGGGGGCCGCGCTCGGTCTCGACGAGACAGAGGCCGCCGCGCTGCCCGCGATGGGCGCGCATCTGTCGCTGATCAAGGACTATCTGCGGGGAACGAACCCCCTGATCGCCTCCGCCGAAACGATGATCAAGACCACTCCCCCGGGGATGGGTTCGCGTCTGCTCCGTGTGTGCGAGGACAACCCGGTCTACGAGGCCTGCGCCCGGACCGTCCGGCTGGACGACGGGGACATCCGGCTGATGGCGACCGGCCCCTTCACCGAGTCGGATCTGGGGGTGTCCTGCTACCACTCCAAAGTCGGCGCGGTGGAGCTCTGCCTCAACCACCTGGTCGACGGCCCCGAGGAGTATGTGGTCGTCGATATGACAGCCGGGTCGGACTCCTTCGCGTCCGGGATGTTCACCCGCTTCGACATGACCTTCCTGGTGGCTGAGCCGACCCGCAAGGGCGTGTCCGTCTACCGCCAGTACAAGGAGTACGCCAGGGACTTCGGCGTCGCGCTGAAGGTCATCGGCAACAAGGTGCAGGGGCAGGACGACGTGGACTTCCTGCACGAGGAGGTGGGGGACGACCTGCTCGTCACCGTCAGGCACTCCGACTGGGTGCGGGGGATGGAGAAGGGCCGGCCGTCGCGCTTCGAGCTCCTGGAGGCGGAGAACCGGATGTCGCTGCAGGCCTTGCAGAACGCCGCGGAGGACTCGTACGCGCACCGCGACTGGGAGCGCTACACACGCCAGATGGTGCACTTCCACCTGAAGAACGCGGAGAGTTGGGGCAACGCGAAGACGGGCGCCGACCTTGCCGCGCAGGTCGACCCCGCCTTCGTGCTGGGCGAGCATTCGGCGGTTCCGCAGCCCGGCTGAGGAAGCGGCTCGGGGAGCGGTGTCGGTCGTCAGTCCCCGACCGCGGGTGAGACTGCCGGGTTGGCCGGCTGGGTGGCGAGGAACGTCGCCCAGCCGCCCTCCGGGGCCTCGCCGACTCCGAGCGTGCGCATCTTCTCCAGGACCTGTGAGTCCTGGGCGTCCAGCCAGTCGGCGAGCTGACGGAAGGACACGCACTTCACGTCGCGCTTCACGCAGACCGTGGCGATTGTCTCCTCGACGGCCCGCATGTATGTGCCGCCGTTCCAGGATTCGAAGTGGTTGCCGATGATCAGTGGGGCTCGGTTGCCCTCGTACGCGCGGTCGAACGCCTGCACCAGGCCGTCGCGCATCTGGTCGCCCCAGTACTCGTACTGGGAGGGGTCACCCTTGGACGTGCCCGACTGGTTGACCATGAAGTTGTAGTCCATGGACAGCGTCTCGAAGGCGCGGCCGGGCACCGGGACCATCTGCAGTGACAGGTCCCACATGCCCAGTTCCTTGTTGGGCCAGACCTGGTCGTTGATACCGCTGGTGTCGTAGCGGAAGCCCAGTTCGCTCGCGGCGCGCACAAAGTTCGGGCGGCCCTCCAGGCAGGGGGTGCGGGCGCCGATGAGTTCCTTCTCGTAGTCGAAAGGCAGCGGCTTCTCGGTCTCCAGGCCCGCGTTCGTCTTCCAATTCTTCACAAAGGACTTGGCCTGGCTGATCTCGCTCATCCACTCGGCGACGGACCAGTTGCCGACCCCGCCGTCGTTGCCGCAGAAGTGGCCGTTGAAGTGGGTGCCCACCTCGTTGCCCTCCTGCCAGGCGCCGCGCAGTTCACGCACGGTGTCCTTGATGCCCTGGGTGTCATTGAAGCCGATGTCGGAGCGCCCGGGAGAGTGCTGGGGCGGGTCGTAGAGGCTCGCCTTCTCCTCGGGGAGCAGATAGACCCCGCTGAGGAAGTAGGTCATCGTCGCGTCGTACTTCTTGGCGACCTTGCGGAAGTGGGAGAAGAGCTTCTGGCTGTCCTCACCGGCCCCGTCCCAGGAGAAGACCACGAACTGCGGCGGCGGCTGACCGAGCTTCAGGCGCTCCGGCTCGAGCAGCCCCGGTTGGACTCCGGTGAGCGCGGTGGATCCGTCGCCGATGAGACGTACCGCGCTCTCGGGAGCCGCGGCGCCCATGTTCGGCCCGGGGGCGCCCTTCCCTGCTGAGCCATGGTCGTCCGATCCGGAGCAGGCGGCGAGTCCCGCGATCAACGCCGTGGCGACTGCGCCGCGGGCGATCCTCCTCGTGGGGACCTTCATCAGCCACCCTCTTTCTATGCATATACGCCTGTACGACGCATTACCTACGGCGCCGTCAAGCTCGCATCGCGGTGGTGAGGGGGGAGGCGCGACGAGCCGCATTCAAATCATTAATCACCAGCACGGGTGAAAGAATGCACCATTTGCCCCGAAAATCCCGCCTCAGTCTTTACCCTGCATTACTATCCATTTACTGAGAGTTGAGAATCCCGCCGCTGCACGCCGTGACCCACGGCCGCGTCCCCCCCATTCCGCGACCGCGCTGCCCCGGAGGAGACGGGAACCATGTCTGCCTGCGTCCCCACCCGCACCGACGACCCATCTCGCAAGTCCCGCAAAACCCGAAAGTCCCGAAAGAACGGCAAGTCGCGGAAGAACGGCAAGCCCGGCACGCCGCAGAAGGAGGGCACCGCCGGCACGTCCCGCGACATCCGTCCGTCTCGCACGTTTCTCGCCTCGTGCTTCCAACGCCCGCACAGCCCGCCATCGCCCGGCGGCGGCCGCCGCCCCTTCCGCATCGCGGGCGCCGACCTGTCCGCCTCGATCTCCGTCTTCCTGATCGCGCTGCCGCTCTCCCTCGGCATCGCACTAGCCACCGGCGCACCACTCCAGGCCGGGCTGGTGGCCGCTGCCGTCGGCGGCATCGTCGCCGGGCGGCTCGGCGGGTCCCAGCTGCAGGTCAGCGGTCCCGCGGCCGGGCTCACCGTCGTCACCGCCGATCTGATTCAGCAGTACGGCTGGCGCATCACCTGCGCCATCACCGTCCTCGCCGGACTCGCCCAGCTCGGGCTGGCCGCCCTGCGGGTGGCCCGCTCGGCTCTCGCTGTCAGCCCGGCGATCGTGCACGGAATGCTGGCGGGCATCGGCGTCATGATCGCCCTGGCACAACTCCATATCGTGCTCGGCGGCACCCCGCAGAGCTCCGCCGTCGACAACGTCCGCGCTCTGCCCGCCCAGTTGGCCGAGCTCCACCCGGCCGCACTCTCGGCCAGCGTCCTGACCGTTGCCGTACTGCTGCTGTGGCCACGGATTCCCGGGCGCGCCGGTCAGCTCGTACGAAAGATCCCGGCCGCCCTCGCCGCGGTGGCGGGTGCGACCGCCTTCGCCGCGTTTGCCGGGCTGAGCCTGCCGCGCGTCGACCTGCCGTCCTGGAGCAGCCACGCCCTGCCCCAACTGCCGGAAGGGCCGATGCTCGGCATCCTCGCCGCCGTCCTCATCATCACCCTGGTCGGCAGCGTGGAGTCACTCCTGTCGGCGGTCGCCGTCGACAAACTGGTGGCTGCCCGCAAGGAGCCGGACGTTCGCATTCCGCGTGCCCGGCTCGACCGGGAGCTGGCCGGGCAGGGGGCGGCGAATGTCGTCTCCGGCGCGCTCGGCGGGCTGCCCATTACGGGGGTCGCCGTCCGTAGCGCCGCCAATGTGTCCGCAGGCGGGGTGAGCCGTAATGCCACGATGCTGCACGGGCTGTGGATCGCGGTCGCCGCACTGTTGCTGGTACCCGTGCTCGATCTGATCCCGCTGGCCGCCCTGGCGGCGCTGGTGATGGTCGTGGGCGTCCAGATGGTCAGCATCACGCACCTGCGCAGCGTGAAGCGGAACCGGGAGATGCTGGTGTATGCGGTGACGCTGGCCGCCGTCGTCATCACCGGCGTACTGGAAGGCGTGGTGATCGGGGTCGCGGTGGCGGTCTCGGTCGCGCTGCACCGGCTGACCAGGACGCGGATCACCGCGGACGAGCAGGAGGGGATCCACCGGGTGCGGGCGCGCGGCCAGTTGACCTTCCTTGCCGTGCCGCGGCTGAGCCGGACGCTGGGGCAGGTGCCCCATGGAGCCGACTGTGTCGTGGAGTTGGACGGTTCGTTCATGGACCACGCCGCGTACGAGGCGCTGCACGACTGGCAGACCTCGCATGTCGCGCAGGGCGGGACAGTGGAGTTCACCGGCCGGTCCGGGGGCCGGATAAGCGAGCCCACCACGGAGACGCACTGCTCCTGCCGCCCCTGGACGCCCTGGCGCAACCACCACTGCCACGCGAGCCCCCGCCACGCCACCACACATCAACTGGCCAGCGGGCTCAGTTCCTTCCAGCGCAATACGGCCCCGCTGGTCCGCGACGAGCTGGCTCGGCTGGCGCGGGAAGGACAGCGGCCCTCCCAGCTCTTCCTCACCTGCGCCGACTCCCGCCTGGTCACCAGCATGATCACGGCCAGCGGTCCGGGCGATCTGTTCACCGTACGGAACGTAGGGAATCTCGTGCCGCTGCCCGGCGCGGAGAGCGGCGACGACTCGGTGGCGGCCGCGATCGAGTACGCCGTCGAGGTACTGAAGGTGACCTCGATCACCATCTGCGGACACTCCGGCTGCGGCGCGATGCAGGCCCTGCTGAGCAGTCCGCCCGGAGACGCCCAGACTCCGCTGTGGCGGTGGCTGCGGCACGGAACGCCGAGCCTGGAGCGGATGAGGAACCGGCACCGATCCTGGGCAAGGATCTCCGGCCGGATGCCCAGCGACGCTGTGGAGCAGCTGTGCCTGACCAATGTGGTGCAGCAACTGGAGCATCTGCGCGCCCATGAGGCGGTGGCGAGGCAGCTCGCCGAAGGCACGCTGGCGCTGCACGGCATGTACTTCCATGTCGGCGAGGCCCAGGCGTATCTGCTCGCGAGCAGCGACGAGCACGAGATCGACGAGGTCTTCGACCGGGTTGCTCCCGCACCCTCGGCGCTGGAGAAGTCGCGCGCCTGAACCGCACACCGGTACTGTCCGTGAGAACGTATGGCCCCTCTTTTCCCACCGCCCGGGGAGGAGGGGCCACTCATGGATTCACCCCTGGATTCACGAACAGGTCTAAACCAATTTCCGGAAGGCTCTTGTCACCAGGCCATCTGGCTGATGAGCTATGCCCTGGGACACATAGGTACATAGGACGCCCTGGGAAAGGGAGATGTCGTGAGCAACGAAAGCCTGGCCAACCTGCTCAAGGAAGAGCGGCGGTTCACGCCGCCGGCCGAGCTGGCCGCGAACGCCAACGTGACGGCGGAGGCGTACGAGCAGGCCGAGGCGGACAGGCTTGGCTTCTGGGCCGAGCAGGCGAGGCGGCTCAGCTGGGCCACCGAGCCGACCGAGACCCTCGACTGGACCAACCCGCCCTTCGCAAAGTGGTTCGCGGACGGCAAGCTGAACGTCGCGTACAACTGCGTGGACCGCCATGTCGAAGCGGGTAACGGCGACCGCGTCGCCATCCACTTCGAGGGCGAGCCGGGTGACAGCCGCGCTCTCACCTACGCGGAGCTCAAGGACGAGGTCTCCCGGGCGGCCAACGCTCTGACCGAGCTGGGAGTCGTGAAGGGCGACCGGGTCGCTGTCTACCTCCCGATGATCCCCGAGGCCGTCGTGGCGATGCTGGCCTGCGCCCGTATCGGCGCCGCGCACTCGGTGGTCTTCGGCGGCTTCTCCGCCGACGCGCTCGCCACCCGTATCGAGGACGCCGACGCCAAGGTCGTCATCACCGCCGACGGCGGCTACCGACGCGGCAAGCCCGCCGCCCTCAAGCCCGCCGTGGACGACGCCGTCGACCGCGTGGACCGCGTCCGGCATGTGCTTGTCGTACGCCGCACCGGCCAGGACGTGGCGTGGACCGAGGGCCGCGATGTGTGGTGGCACGACATCGTCAGCCGCCAGTCCGCCGAGCACACCCCGGAGCCCTTCGAGGCGGAGCACCCGCTCTTCATCCTCTACACCTCCGGCACCACCGGTAAGCCGAAGGGCATCCTGCACACCTCCGGCGGCTATCTCACTCAGGTGGCCTACACCCACCACGCCGTCTTCGACCTCAAGCCGGGGTCGGACGTCTTCTGGTGCACCGCCGACATCGGCTGGGTGACCGGCCACTCGTACATCGTGTACGGGCCGCTCGCCAACGGCGCGACGCAGGTGATGTACGAGGGCACGCCCGACACCCCCCACCAGGGCCGCTTCTGGGAGATCGTGCAGAAGTACGGCGTCACGATCCTCTACACGGCGCCGACCGCGATCCGTACGTTCATGAAGTGGGGAGACGATATCCCCGCCAAGTTCGATCTGAGCAGCCTGCGCGTCCTGGGGTCGGTCGGTGAGCCGATCAACCCGGAGGCCTGGATGTGGTACCGGGAGCACATCGGCGCCGGCAAGGCGCCGATCGTGGACACCTGGTGGCAGACCGAGACCGGCGCGATGATGATCTCGCCGCTGCCCGGCGTCACCGAGACCAAGCCCGGCTCGGCGCAGCGCGCGCTGCCCGGCATCTCGGCGACCGTCGTCGACGACGAGGCGAACGAGGTTCCGAATGGGGGCGGCGGCTATCTCGTCCTCACTGAGCCGTGGCCGTCGATGCTGCGCACCATCTGGGGCGACGACCAGCGATTCCTCGACACGTACTGGTCGCGCTTCGAGGGCAAGTACTTCGCGGGCGACGGCGCCAAGAAGGACGACGACGGCGACATCTGGCTGCTCGGACGGGTCGACGACGTGATGCTGGTGTCCGGCCACAACATCTCGACGACCGAGGTGGAGTCGGCGCTGGTCTCGCACCCGAAGGTCGCCGAGGCGGCGGTCGTGGGCGCGACGGACGAGACGACCGGCCAGGCGATCGTGGCCTTCGTGATCCTGCGCGGTACGGCGAGCGAGGACGAGAACCTCGTGAGCGACCTGCGTAATCACGTGGGCGCGACGCTCGGCCCGATCGCGAAGCCAAAGCGGATCCTGCCGGTTGCGGAGCTGCCCAAGACCCGTTCCGGCAAGATCATGCGCCGGCTGCTGCGCGATGTTGCGGAGAACCGCCAGCTGGGCGATGTCACCACGCTCACCGACTCGTCCGTGATGGACCTGATCCAGTCGAGGCTGCCCACCGCCGGCAGCGAGGACTGACCAGGAAAGATCCACCCAAAGCAGCACTGAAGGGCACTTGGCAATGACACGCCGGGTGCCCTTCTTGCACCTAAAGTGACACTCACCGGATACGTCCTTGCGCGCTTGGGTAAGCTGATGAATGCGTTAACGACGCGACAAGAAGACCTAGGTGCGCCGGGAAGTCTGGTCGGCATGTGCTCTGTCCTGCCTACCCGACCGGAGGTCCCCCGACGTGGCCGCGCCGACCCCCACCGACCGTAAGTTCCTCGGACGCCTACCTCTGCCCGAGCGGACGTTCGTGGCGGACGCGCTGCGTGCCGAGACCATTGGCGGCGTAGTCCTCCTCGCTGCCGCGGTCGCCGCTCTGATCTGGGCGAACACCCCGCTGGGAGACAGCTACGAATCCGTACGCAACTTCCGCATAGGCCCCTCCGCCCTCGGCCTGGACCTCTCGATCCAGCACTGGGCCGCCGACGGACTGCTCGCCGTTTTCTTCTTCGTCGCCGGCATCGAGCTGAAGCGTGAGCTGGTGGCCGGCGAACTGCGCGACCCCAAGGCCGCCGCCCTCCCCGTGATCGCCGCGATCTGCGGCATGGCGATGCCCGCGCTCGTCTACGTCCTGGTCGCCACCACCGGCGGCGGATCCGCCGCGGGCTGGGCCGTCCCGACCGCCACCGACATCGCCTTCGCCCTCGCCGTCCTCGCCGTCATCGGCACCTCGCTGCCGTCCGCGCTGCGGGCGTTCCTGCTGACCCTCGCCGTCGTCGACGACCTCTTCGCGATCCTGATCATCGCGGTCTTCTTCACCAGCGACCTGAACTTCGCGGCGCTCGGCGGGGCCGTGATCGGCCTCGGCGCCTTCTGGCTGCTGCTGCGCAAGGGCATCCGCGGCTGGTACGTGTACGTGCCGCTGGCCCTGGTCATCTGGGGGCTGATGTACAACAGCGGCGTGCACGCCACCATCGCCGGTGTCGCGATGGGCCTGATGCTCCGCTGCACCAAGCACAAGGAGGAGGAGCACTCCCCCGGGGAGCGCGTCGAGCACCTCGTACGGCCGCTGTCGGCAGGACTCGCCGTACCGCTGTTCGCGCTCTTCTCCGCGGGTGTCTCGGTCTCCGGCAACTCGCTCACCGACGTCTTCTCCAAGCCCGAGACCCTCGGTGTCGTCCTCGGCCTGGTGGTCGGCAAGGCCGTCGGGGTCTTCGGCGGCACCTGGCTCGCGGCGCGCTTCACCCGCGCCGAGCTCAATGACGATCTGGCCTGGCCTGACGTCTTCGCCGTCGCCGCGCTCGCCGGCATCGGCTTCACCGTCTCGCTGCTCATCGGCGAACTGGCCTTCTCCGGCGACGCGGTGCTGACCGCCGAGGTCAAGGCCGCGGTCCTGATGGGCTCGCTGATCGCGGCCGTTCTCGCCGGAATCCTGCTCAAGCTGCGCGACCGCAAGTACCGCGCGCTCACTGAGGAGGAGGAGCGCGACGACGACCAGGACGGCATCCCTGACGTCTACGAGCAGGACAAACCGGAGTACCACCTGCGGATGGCGGCGATCTACGAGGAGAAGGCCGCGGAGCACCGGCGCAAGGCCGAACTGGCGGGGGCGTCGCGCGACGGGGGCGACAGTCCGGCATGATCTGACGACGGATCCGTTGATGAGGAGAGGGAGTCAGCGATGAGCGACCCCGGCAACAGCGCGGCGAACGCTGTCGGCGCCGAGCGCAGTCTCGGCCAGTTGGTCGCCTCGGCGACCGCCGAGATGTCCGCACTCGTGCACGACGAGATCGCCCTGGCCAAGGCGGAGCTGCGGCAGGACGTCAAGCGAGGCGCGATCGGCGGAGCGGCCATCAGCATCGCGGGAGTGTTCGCGCTCTTCTCGCTGCCGGTGCTGAGCTTCGCGGCGGCGTACGGAATTCACAATCTGGGGCTCGGTCTGGCCTGGTCGTTCCTGATCGTGGGCGCGGCCTTGCTGCTGCTTGCGGGGCTGCTGGCGCTGCTCGCCGTCGCCAAGTTCAAGAAGGTCAAGCCGCCGGAGAGGTCCATCGCTTCGGCCAAACAGACGGCGGCCGTACTGCAGGGCGTCAAGCCGCACACCCGGCCGGCGCAGGACAAGGTCCCGGTCTGAGAGCCGCGGTCGCGGAGCCGGTGAGCACCGGCGCAGCGGGCCGCGGGGCCCGCCCGTCGCCCTGTAGGGGGCGGGCTTGGCGTCCGTGGGGTGCTCAGTTGTGGCACGCTCGTCTGCATGACGGCCCCTGATACCGGTACTGGAAGCCCCGTACGCATCGATGGTCCCTGGACACATCGCGACGTGGCGGCCAATGGTGCGCGCTTCCATATCGCCGAGATGGGCGATGGGCCGCTTGTGTTGCTGCTCCATGGCTTTCCGCAGTTCTGGTGGACGTGGCGGCATCAGCTGACCGCGCTCGCCGACGCCGGGTTCCGGGCAGTGGCGATGGATCTGCGGGGCGTGGGCGGCAGCGACCGTACGCCGCGGGGTTACGACCCCGCGAACCTCGCGCTCGACATCACCGGTGTGGTGCGCTCGCTCGGCGAACCGGACGCGGCGCTGGTCGGGCACGACCTGGGCGGCTATCTGGCGTGGACCGCGGCGGTGATGCGGCCCAAGCTGGTGCGCCGGCTCGCGGTCTCCTCGATGCCGCATCCGCGCCGGTGGCGTTCGGCGATGCTCTCCGACTTCTCGCAGAGCCGTGCCGGGTCGTACATCTGGGGTTTCCAGCGGCCGTGGCTGCCAGAGCGTCAGCTGGTGGCGGACGACGCGGCCTTGGTGGGCAGGCTGATCCAGGACTGGTCCGGGCCGCAGCTGCCGGACGAGGACGCGGTCGACGTCTACCGGCGGGCGATGTGCATCCCGTCAACGGCGCACTGCTCGATCGAGCCGTACCGGTGGATGGTGCGGTCGATGGCCCGGCCGGACGGGATCCAGTTCAACCGCCGGATGAAGCGGCCGGTGCGGGTTCCGACGCTGCATCTGCACGGCTCGCTGGACCTGGCGATGCGGACGCGCAGCGCGGCGGGGTCGGGCCAGTATGTGGAAGCGCCCTACCGCTGGCGGCTGTTCGACGGCCTTGGTCACTTCCCTCATGAGGAGGACCCTGTGGCGTTCTCCACCGAGCTCATCAGCTGGCTGAAGGACCCCGAGCCCGACCGGTAGTCCCTGCTACGGCCCCGCCGCCCCACGCCCCCGAGAACGCTTGTACGACTGGCGGCCAAATGCCCAGCGCATAGGCCAATTGGCCGCTCCTGACGCGATTACCGACCATGAGGCACGGGAAACGTCGGGGTATGGGCTGGACGCACGACTACGGTGACGCAGCACGCAACCGCCGCTCGGCCAGTGGGCCGATCACCCACAAGAGGGGTGGCCCTCAAAGCGAGGGCCATGAGCATCCGGGGCAAGGGATCGGCATTCCCCGCATCCTGAGGCGCCGGGCCCGCTGGTTCTCGGCGCGACTGCGGCATGCCCGAAGCTGACGCCTGCCCGCTCCCGCTACAGCGCGCATCCCTGGGTGTCGACCTGCTGGTTGGCGTTCAGGCCGACTGCGATGTCGTCGCGGATCTCGTCGACCGTCAGGGCGTAGCCGGTCTCCGGGTCGTCCAGTGACCTGGCGAAGATGACGCCGTACACCCTGCCGTCGGGCGTGAGCAGCGGACCGCCGGAGTTGCCCTGACGGACCGTGGCGAAGAGTGAGTAGATGTCGCGCTGCACGGTGCCGCGGCGGTAGATGTCGGGGCCGTTGGCGTTGATCCGGCCGCGGACGCGGGCCGAGCGCACGTCGTACGAGCCGTTCTCCGGGAAGCCCGCGACGATCGCGCTGTTGCCGCTGCGCGCGTCGGAGTCGGAGAACTGGAGCGGCCGCGCCCTGAGGTCGGGTACGTCCAGTACGGCGATGTCGCGCTGCCAGTCGTAGAGCACGACCTTCGCGTCGTACAGCCTGCCCTCGCCGCCCAGCTGCACGGTCGGCTCGTCCACGCCTCCGACGACATGCGCGTTGGTCATGACCCGGCGGTCGGAGAAGACGAAGCCGGTGCCTTCGAGGACCTTGCCGCAGCTCTGCGCGGTGCCGACGACCTTGACGATGGACTGCTTGGCGCGGGCGGCCACCGGGCTGCCCGCGAGCGCCGGGTCCGGGGCCTGGACCTCGGTGATGGGCTCGTTGGCGAACGGGCTGAAGACCTGCGGGAAGCCGTTCTGGGCAAGGACGGAGGAGAAGTCCGCGAACCAGGTGCTCGCCTGACTGGGCATCACCCGGGAGACGCCGAGCAGCACCTTGGAGTTACGGACCTCCTTGCCGAGTGTGGGCAGCGAGGTCCCGGCGAGCGCGGAGCCGATCAGCCAGGCGACCAGCAGCATCGCGACCACGTTGACCAGCGCGCCACCGGTGGCGTCCAGGGCGCGGGCGGGCGACCAGGTGATGTGCCGGCGCAGTCTGTTGCCGAGGTGGGTGGTGAAGGCCTGGCCGACCGAGGCACAGACGATCACGAGTACGACGGCGACGACCGCGGCCGTGGTGGACACCTCGGAGTCGTTCGTCAGTTGACCCCAGATGACGGGCAGCAGATAGATCGCCACAAGTCCGCCGCCGAGGAAACCGATCACCGACAGGATGCCGACGACGAAGCCCTGGCGATAGCCGACGATCGCAAACCACACGGCGGCGACCAGCAACAGGATGTCCAGCACGTTCACCGTCAGTAGCCTCGCAGATTCGTCGCCGGGTGCTCCGACCGGCTGGGGTTCCTGGCCGCCCGCTGCCGAGCCATCTTCAATGCCGCGCCCCCGAGGGCGCGGCACGGGGTCAGCCTGTCATGAGCGCCAGTCCAGCGGGACCTGCTTGGCGCGGTCCCATGGTCGTTCCCATCCGGCGAAATGCAGAATTCGGTCGATCACACCGGCGGTGAAACCCCAGACCAGAGCCCCCCCGACCATAAACGCCGGTCCTGTATGGCCGCTTGGGTGCATGGCCGTCGCACGGTTGGCCGGGTCCGTGAGATCCACCACGGGCACGGTGAAGACCCGCGCGGTCTCCGCGGGATCGACCGCTCCGACCGGGCTCGGGGTGCGCCACCATCCCAGTACGGGCGTGACGACGAAACTGCTCACCGGAATATAAAGCTTGGGCAGCACGCCGAAGATCTGGACGCCCGCCGGGTCGAGGCCGGTCTCCTCCTGGGCCTCGCGCAGCGCGGCGCGCAGCGGCCCTGTGGTGGCCGGGTCGCCGTCCTCGGGGTCGAGCGCGCCGCCGGGGAAGGAGGGCTGCCCGGCGTGCGAGCGGAGGCTGCCGGCGCGCTCCATGAGCAGCAGCTCGGGGCCCTCGGCGCCCTCGCCGAGCAGGATCAGGACGGCGGACTGCCGGCCGCGGCCGCTCTCGGGCGGCAGGAAGCGGCTGAGCTGCTGGGGCTTGACGGTGTCCGCGGCGCGCACGACGGGGTCGAGCCATGCGGGCAGGCCGTCGGTCGTGACGGCCACATCGCGGTCGTACGTTTCTCCTTCAGCGCGCATCAGGGCACCCCCTCATTCACAACGCCTTGGGGCGCTTGGATCGTTCCGTGAGTCGTACGACGTGTGATGTCACCCGGTCGCTCCCAGAGCCGGAGCCGGCTTGCCCGGGTAATCCGGGGGCGGGTTCAGGCGCTGGCCCGGCTGGCCGCCCATCTCGTACTTGAGCAGCTTCTTGGCCTTCACAGGGTCCGTCTCACCCTCTCCGTACGAAGGGCAGAGGTGCGCGATCGGGCAGGCGCCGCAGGCAGGTTTGCGGGAGTGGCAGATCCGGCGGCCGTGGAAGATCACCCGGTGCGAGAGCATCGTCCACTCGCTCTTGGGGAAGATCGCGGCGATCTCGGCCTCGACCTTGACCGGGTCCTCCTGCTCGGTCAGCTTCCAGCGGCGCACGAGGCGCTGGAAGTGGGTGTCGACGGTGAGGCCGGGCACTCCGAACGCATTGCCGAGGACCACGAACGCCGTCTTGCGGCCCACTCCGGGCAGCTTCACCAGGTCGTCGAGGCGACCGGGGACCTTGCCGCCGAAGTCGTCCCGGATGGCGGTCGCGAGTCCCATGATCGCCTTGGTCTTGGCGCGAAAGAAGCCGGTCGGGCGGATGAGCTCCTCGACCTCTTCCGGATTCGCGGCGGCGAGGTCCTCGGGCGTGGGGTACTTCGCGAAGAGCGCGGGTGTGGTCTGGTTCACCCTCAGGTCGGTCGTCTGGGCGGACAGGACCGTGGCGACCAGCAGCTCGAAGGGATTTCGGAAGTCGAGCTCCGGATGGGCGTACGGGTAGACCTCGGCCAGCTCTCTGTTGATCCGGCGGGCTCGGCGGACCATCGCCAGCCGAGTTTCCGGTTTGGGGTGTTTTGTGGCTTTCTTGGGGCTAGGCGAGGACTGTTCGCCCACAGCGGAATTCTGTTTTCCGGACACTCTCCAAGCCCCCTTGGCCTGCGCTCTCACCGGCAAATTGGACACCCGGTCAGCCTACGGGCCACCACTGACATCCGCCCCGGTCCCTGGTAATCGGGGCCCAATCGGGCCCCTGCCGTACGAACAGGCGCTCCCGTGCGTCAAACTTGTTGTGACTGATCGCACGAATTTTTACTGCCGGGGGTCCGAGGGTTGTCCTCCGGACCAGAACAGCGCGGTCCGGCATCATGGGGGCCACGGTCCCCTGAGCAGGTCGACAAGGAGAGAACTCGTGGACGACGTTCTGCGGCGCGCCCCGCTCTTCGCGGCGCTCGATGACGAGCAGGCCGCGGAGCTCCGCGCCTCGATGAGTGAAGTGACGCTCGCCCGCGGCGAAGCTCTCTTCCACGAGGGCGACCCCGGCGACCGTCTGTACGTGGTCACCGATGGCAAGGTCAAGCTCCACCGCACGTCCCCCGACGGCCGCGAGAACATGCTCGCCGTCCTCGGCCCGGGCGAGCTGATCGGTGAGCTGTCCCTCTTCGATCCGGGGCCGCGCACCGCCACCGCCAGCGCGCTGACCGAGGTCAAGCTCCTCGGCCTGGGCCACGGCGACCTCCAGCCCTGGCTGAACGCACGCCCCGAGGTGGCCACCGCGCTACTGCGCGCGGTCGCCCGCCGGCTGCGCAAGACCAACGACCAGATGTCCGACCTGGTCTTCTCCGACGTGCCGGGCCGCGTGGCCCGCGCGCTCCTCGACCTGTCGCGCCGCTTCGGCGTGCAGTCGGAGGAGGGCATTCACGTCGTCCACGACCTCACTCAGGAGGAGCTGGCCCAGCTGGTCGGCGCCTCCCGCGAGACGGTGAACAAGGCGCTGGCCGACTTCGCGCAGCGCGGCTGGCTGCGACTGGAGGCGCGGGCCGTGATCCTGCTGGACGTGGAGCGACTCGCCAAGCGTTCACGCTGACCCGCGATGATGCCCGCTGATGCGCGATGACTCGCGCTGATGCCTGCTGAGCATCTGGCGTACGCAGCAGAAAGGGCCACCCCGGTCGACCGGGGTGGCCTTTCGCGTGCGTACGGGCAAGTACGTCAGCTCTTCGAGCCGTCGACGATCAGTGGGTTTCCGCTGCCGCCGCCGCATGGCACCGCGTACACCGGGTACTTCGCCGCGGCCCCCTTGAAGGCGTCCATGCACTGGTTGGTGAGCACCTCGTCGGTGAGCGACTCGTTCAGGATCTTGTTGGCCCTCCGCCTCGATCCTGCGGCGGCTGGGGGCCCGGCGTGCGGTTTCAGATCAGGCCGTGCTCGCGCAGATACTCCAGCTGCGCCCGCACCGACAGCTCGGCCGCCGGCCACAGCGACCTGTCCACGTCCGAGTACACGTGCGCGACCACGTCCGCCGGGGTGACATGGCCGGCCTCGACCGCCGTCTCCACCTGGGCGAGCCGGTTCGCCCGGTGCGCCAGATAGAACTCGACCGCGCCCTGCGCGTCGTCGAGTACGGGCCCGTGGCCCGGCAGCACCGTGCGCACCCCGTCGTCGACCGTCAGCGAGCGCAGCCTGCGCAGCGAGTCTAGGTAGTCGCCGAGCCGCCCGTCCGGGTGCGCGACCATCGTCGTACCCCGCCCCAGGATCGTGTCGCCGGTCAGCACAGCCCGGTCGGCAGGGAGATGGAAGCAGAGCGAGTCGGCGGTGTGGCCGGCGGCGGGGATCACGCGCATCTCCAGCCCGCCGACACGGATCACATCGCCCGCCGCGAGCCCCTCGTCGCCGAGCCGCAGCGCCGGATCGAGAGCGCGGACCTGCGTACGCGTCAGCTCGGCGAAGCGCGAGGCGCCCTCGGCGTGGTCCGCGTGGCCGTGAGTGAGGAGGGTCAGGGCGACCCGCTTGCCCGCCTTCTCGGCGGCGGCGATGACGGCCTGAAGGTGTATGTCGTCGAGGGGCCCGGGGTCGATGACGACGGCGAGCTCCGAGTCCGGCTCGGAGACGATCCAGGTGTTGGTGCCGTCGAGAGTCATCGCGGAGGCGTTGGGCGCGAGGACATTGACCGCGCGTGCGGTGGCGGGCCCCGAGAGCACTCCACCACGGGGCTGCCCGGGCAGGGCTGCGGCGTCGGTCATCGCACACCTCCGGTGTGGCGGCGGGACGCGACGGCCTGCCTCATCGCTCGCCATCCGCCGCGATGCCGCCCGTCGGCACGTGCTTCGTGAATTCGTCGTGGCCCGGCCAGCTCAACACCAGCTCCCCGCCCTCCAGCCGCGCCTTCGCCAGTACGGCGGTGAGGTCCTGCTCCCCCGCCGCCGCCAGCGCCTGGGCCGCCGTCTCGTACAGCTGCAGCCCACGCAGCGTCGAGACCGTCGGCGGCATCATCAGCAGATTGCCCTTGTCGTAGCCGGCCGCCGCGTCCGCCGGGCGGATCCAGACCGTGCGGTCTGCCTCCGTCGACGCGTTCCGCGTCCGCTGTCCCTCCGGCAGCGCGGCCACGAAGAACCACGTGTCGTAGCGGCGCGGCTCGAACTCCGGGGTGATCCAGCGCGCCCACGCGCCCAGCAGGTCCGAGCGCAGCACCAGGCCCCGCCGGTCGAGGAAGTCCGCGAAGGAGATGTCCCGGTCGACGAGCGCCTTGCGGTCGGCCTCCCAGTCGTCGCCCGTCGTGTCGCCGACGACCGTGTCGGGCGTGAGGCCCGCGAGCAGGACGCCCGCTTCCTCGTACGTCTCCCTGACCGCCGCGCACACAATGGCCTGGGCCTCGGCCGGACCGGTGCCCAGCCGGGCCGCCCAGTCGTCCAGCGAGGGGCCCGCCCACCGCACCAGATGGTCGTCGTCGCGCGGGTCCACGCCGCCGCCCGGATATGCGTACGCGCCTCCGGCGAAAGCCATGGAGGCGGCTCGGCGCAGCATGTGGACGGCAGGGCCGTCCGGCGTGTCGCGCAGCAGCATCACGGTCGCGGCCCGCTTGGGCGGCACGGCGGTGAGCTCACCGCTCGCGAGCGCACGAATCCGGTCCGGCCACTCCGGTGGGTACCACTGACCATTGGACATGGACGGATGCTATGCGCATCCGTCGGGATGTTCGAGGGGCGGCAACACCGCCCCTCGAACCATCGGTCACGTACCGGCGTTGGAGTTGCCGTGCAGCTTCACATTCGCGGTGCTCGCGTTCTTGATCGCCGTTTCGATCTGGGCCATGGACGAGCCCGAGGTGAGCCCCGGCACAGTCGCCGGGTCCGCCGCGTACAGCGTGAAGGTGTACGGGTGTGTGGCGCCGCCCGGGCAGGGTCCGAAGAACTTCTGCGAGTTGGCCCCGCTGCCCATCGCCTTCTGTTTCGCGCCGTCCTGGCCCGGGACATTGAAGCCCGACCCGAGCCCCTCCGGCAGGGAGAGGTTCGCCGCCGGGATGTCCCAGATCGCCCAGTGCAGCTTGTTGCCGCCCGAGTAGACGATGTCGATCAAGAGGATCCGGTCATTGCCGTTCGTACCGTCCTTGTCGGTCGACGTGGTGAGCCAGATGTCGCCGTCGTGGTCGACCTCGACCGTGCGCAGCCGGTCGTACGTCCCCTGGAAGTACGTCCTCTGCTCGACCAGGTTGCTGCTGGAGTCGATGCGCAGCCGGTAAACGCGCTCGCCCCGCGTCGTCGCGACGAAGACATGGTCGTTGATGATTGTCAGGCCGCTGGGTGAAGCCGAGGCGGTCGACCAGGTCTTCTTCGGCGCGATGTAGCCGGAGCAGTCACCGGCAGTGCCCTCGCAGTTGGGCCAGCCGTAGTTGCCGCCCTTCTGGATGAGGTTGACCTCGTCCACGTTGCTGTTGCCGAACTCCGCCTGCCACAGCAGGCCCTTGGAGTCGAAGTCGAGCCCCTGCGGGTTGCGGTGACCGAGCGACCAGACAGCGTTGCCGAACGGGTTGTCCGAGGGGATGGAGCCGTCCTGGTTGATGCGGAGGATCTTGCCGTTGAGCGAGTTCTTGTCCTGCGCCCGGCTGCTGCTCTGAGCGTCACCCATAGATGCGTACAGCTTGCCGTCGGGGCCGAAGCGCAGCCGTCCGCCGTTGTGGAAGCGGCTCTTCTCCATGCCGTCGAGCAGGACCGTGTAGCCGCTCAGGGCGTTGTTCTCCAGCTTCATCCGCGCGAGGCGGTTGCCGTCCGAGGAGGTGTGCAGGAAGTACAGATAGTGGTCGGTGTTGAAGTTCGGGCTGATCTCGATGCCCATCAGGCCGCCCTCGCCGCCCGTGGTCTGGGAGTTGGGCACTTTGCCGAGGAGGGTCTTGTGACCCGCCTTGCTGAGCTTGTAGACGTTGAAGGTGTTCCGCTCGGCGTAGACGCCGGTGCCGTCGGGCAGGAACCCCAGTCCTCAGCCGACGTCCACGCCGCCGGCGAGGGTCGAGACATTGCCGGGGTCCGGGACACCGCCCGGCTGGTTTCCGCCGGCGGTGACGGTGATCTCCGGGCTGAAGTCGGACCTGTTGCCCTTCAGGTCGAAGGCCCTGACCTTGAACTTGTACGCGGTGTTGGCCTTCAGGCCCGCGATGGTCGTCGAGGTGGAGTCTGCGGTTCCGGCGGCTGCGCCGTCGCGGTGGATCTCGTAACCGGTGACCCTCACATTGTCCGTGGAGGCGTTCCAGGCGAGGTCGACACTGGTCGCGGTCCTGCCCGTGGAGCGCAGGTTGCCCGGTACGCTCGGCGGCTCGCTGTCCGGCGGAGCGGGCAGCGTGGCGATGGTGACCGCGTTGCTCGCGGCTGAGACATTGGCTGCCGCGTCACGGGCGAAGACGGTCCAGTCGTACGAGGTCTCCGCGCTGAGGTTCCCTGCCTTTGCGGGGGCGGGCTGGGCGTTGCCCAGGGTCGGTAAGACCACGGTCAACGCTGCGGTGGCCGCAGCCACGAGAACGCCGATCGCTCTGCGCGACCGACGGGGGATTGGTGCCACGGTTCCCTCCCACTTTCGTTGGGGGAAGGGAGATGGGGACGTACGGCGAGCAGATGGTTAGGAAACGTTCCTAACCATAGACAGATCACACCCATCGACGCGTCCACGTCAAGAGAGACGCAGGGGGATCGCCACAGACGAACAAAGCCCCGCCCCCGCCGGAGAATCGGCAGGCACGGGGCCATTTGCAGGCTGACCGGCGGTTCAGTCCTGGGTCAGTCCGGGTTCAGTCCTGGGGTGCAGTCCCGAGTGCAGTCCTGCGTTCAGTCCTGGACGAGCTCCACCTGGATCTCGACCTCGACCGGAGCGTCCAGCGGCAGCACCGCGACGCCCACCGCGCTGCGCGCGTGCACACCCTTGTCGCCGAACACCGCGCCCAACAGCTCGCTCGCGCCGTTGATCACGCCGGGCTGGCCGGTGAAGTCCGCGGCCGACGCGACGAAGCCGACGACCTTCACGACCCGCGCGATCCGGTCGAGATCTCCGACGACCGACTTCACGGCGGCCAGCGCGTTCAGCGCACAGGTGCGGGCGAGCTCCTTGGCCTCCTCCGGGGTGACCTCGCCGCCGACCTTGCCGATGACCGGAAGCTTGCCCTCCACCATCGGGAGCTGGCCCGAGGTGTAGACGTACGCACCCGAGACCACAGCCGGCTGGTACGCGGCCAGCGGCGGCACAACCTCCGGCAGCGTCAGCCCGAGCTCGGCGAGCTTCGCGTCGACGGCACCGCTCATGCCTGCTTCTCCCGCTTCAAGTACGCCACGAGCTGCTCGGGGTTGTTCGGCCCGGGAACGACCTGGACGAGCTCCCAGCCGTCCTCGCCCCAGGTGTCCAGAATCTGCTTGGTCGCGTGCACGAGAAGGGGCACGGTCGCGTATTCCCACTTGGTCATGGAGCCGACTGTAGCCGCACCGAAGGGCAGCCTCGTGACGCAGCCCGCAGACAGCCTCGTGCGTAGGCGGCGGCCCGACTGGTTAGGCTCGAATACGTGAGCAGGTTCCAGGTCGTCAGCGGCAAGGGTGGTACCGGTAAAACGACGGTGGCCGCCGCCCTCGCGCTCGCCCTCGCAACCGAGGGAAAGCGGACTCTCCTCGTCGAGGTCGAGGGGAGACAGGGCATCGCGCAGCTCTTCGAGACCGAAGCGCTTCCGTACGAGGAGCGGAAGATCGCCGTCTCGTCGGGCGGCGGCGAGGTGTTCGCGCTGGCCATCGACGCCGAGCGCGCGCTCCTCGACTACCTCCAGATGTTCTACAAGCTGGGCAGCGCCGGCCGTGCTCTCAAGAAGCTCGGCGCGATCGACTTCGCGACGACCGTCGCGCCCGGTGTCCGGGACGTGCTGCTGACCGGCAAGGCCTGCGAAGCCGTGCGCCGCAAGACGAAGCAGGGGACATTCGCGTACGACTACGTGGTGATGGACGCCCCGCCCACCGGCCGGATCACCCGCTTCCTGAACGTGAACGACGAGGTGGCGGGCCTGGCCAAGTTCGGCCCGATACACAATCAGGCCCAGGCCGTGATGCGTGTCCTCAAGTCCCCCCAGACGGCCGTCCATATGGTGACGCTGCTCGAGGAGATGCCGGTACAGGAGACCGCGGACGGCGTCGCCGAGCTGCGCGCCGCCGACCTCCCCGTCGGCAAGGTGATCGTGAACATGGTGCGCCCGCACATCCTCGATGAGGATGCGGTGCGCAGTGCGGCGGGCGACCGGCGCACGGACATCGCCAAGGCGCTCACGACGGCGGGCGTCAGCGGCTCGGCAAAGCTCGTCACACCGCTCCTGGAGCAGGCCGCCGACCACGCCGAGCGTGTCGAGCTGGAGCGCGAGCAGCGCGCGGCACTGTCCGGCCTCGACCTGCCTGCGTACGAACTCCCCCTGCTGAGCGAGGGAGTCGACCTGGCGGGGCTCTACCAACTGGCGAAGGAACTGCGAAAGCAAGGGACCGGCTCATGACCCTGGAGGCGCCCGCCGCTCTCGAGATCGACCCGCTGATCGACGACCCCGCCACCCGCATCATCGTGTGCTGCGGCGCGGGCGGCGTCGGCAAGACGACAACCGCTGCGGCTCTTGGCGTACGGGCTGCTGAACGCGGCCGCAAGGTCGTCGTCCTCACCATCGACCCGGCCCGCAGGCTCGCCCAGTCCATGGGCATCGACTCCCTCGACAACACCCCGCGCCGGGTCAAGGGCATCGAGGGCGACGGCGAACTGCACGCCATGATGCTCGACATGAAGCGGACCTTCGACGAGATCGTCGAGGCGCACGCGGACGCCGATCGGGCCCGCGCGATACTGGAGAACCCCTTCTACCAGTCCCTGTCGGCCGGTTTCGCAGGCACGCAGGAGTACATGGCGATGGAGAAGCTGGGCCAGCTGCGCGCCCGCGACGAGTGGGACCTGATCGTCGTCGACACCCCGCCGTCGCGCTCCGCGCTGGACTTCCTGGACGCGCCCAAGCGCCTCGGGTCGTTCCTGGACGGGAAGTTCATCAAGCTGCTGATGGCCCCGGCGAAGATGGGCGGCCGGGCGGGGATGAAGTTCCTCAATGTCGGCATGTCGATGATGACCGGCACGCTGGGCAAACTGCTCGGCGGTCAACTCCTGCGCGACGTACAGACCTTCGTGGCCGCGATGGACACCATGTTCGGCGGCTTCCGCACCCGGGCCGACGCCACCTACCGGCTGCTGCAGGCACCCGGCACGGCGTTCCTGGTGGTCGCGGCGCCGGAGCGGGACGCGCTGCGGGAGGCGGCGTACTTCGTGGAGCGGCTGGCGGCGGAGGAGATGCCGCTGGCCGGCCTGGTCCTCAACCGGGTCCATGGCAGCGGCGCCGCCCGGCTGTCGGCCGAGCGGGCACTTGCCGCCGCAGAAAATCTTGACGAAGGCCGCATTGTGGATCAGAGGCCCGGGAAGGCTGGTGTGCGTGACGCCACGGCCGTCTCTCCCGAATCCCCGCCCGTGGATCACACCGATGCCATGGATCACACCGCCTCGGATCACACCACACAACAGCTGACGGCGGGTCTGCTGCGCCTGCACGCCGAACGAATGCAGGTGCTCGCGCGTGAACAGCGAACGCGCGACCGCTTCACCGCGCTCCACCCAGAAGTGGCGGTGGCCCAAGTGCCCGCGCTGCCCGGCGACGTACACGACCTCGCCGGCCTGCGGGCCATCGGTGATCGGCTCGCGACCGGTGGTCATACCCCGGCCGGAGCTGCGTAGAACAACAGCAGCGGCTAGCCCACCGCTGCGTACGTCTCATATGTCTCGTCGTCGTCGAGGCCCACGGGCAGGATGCCCGCGCTGCGCTCGTACTCCGTGCGCGCGGTCTCGAGCAGTCTGCGCCAGGAGGTGACCGTGGGACGCCTGCGCAGCAATGCACGCCGCTCCCGCTCGGTCATACCCCCCCATACGCCGAACTCGACGCGATTGTCGAGCGCATCGGCAAGGCACTCGGTCCGCACCGGGCAACCGGTGCACACCGCCTTGGCCCTGTTCTGCGCTGCCCCTTGTACGAACAGTTCATCCGGATCGGTAGTGCGGCAGGCTGCCTGCGCACTCCAGTCGGTTACCCAGCCCATACCGGCGCCGTCCTCTCCCGAATCGAGGCTCCCCCACGGCGACAGCGGCATATTCACCGCTGCCAGTTGAGGACGTTACGGAAGGTGGGCACAGCGCAACACCCCCTTCGGGCCCAATCTTGAATGGCCCGAACGGACTATGCGTACGCGGCAGATCACCCGGGGGAGTGAGCTGAGGGCATACCCGACTGTCCCGACAAAGCGGGGCAGTTCAGTTGAGTCACAACGGACGTCGAACGACGCATGAGGCGGATTCGGACAGGGGCCCGCCAGATTCGGGTACAGCGGGGGTTGTTGAAGGCCTTGATGCGAAACCGCACAGCTGTGACAGTTGAGAGCAGCTTAGGCCAAGGCCTATACGCGTGTCCGGCGAATGAGAACGTAGGCTGAGCCCATGCCAAAGAAGCGCTCGGGCGGAGGTCTGACCGGGACCCAGCAGGCCGCCAAGTTCCTCGGTGTCAGCGTGCTCTCCGGAGCGGTGCTGGCAGGCATCGCCCTGCCCGCCGCCGGTGCGCTGGGACTCGCGGCCAGGGGAACGGTCAAGGGATTCGACGAGATCCCCGCCAACCTCAAGACGCCCCCGCTGAGCCAGCGCACCACGATCCTGGACTCGAAGGGCGGGCAGATCGCCACTGTCTACTCCCGCGACCGCACCGTGGTTCCGCTCAAGGACGTCTCCCCGTACATGCAGAAGGCGATCGTCGCGATCGAGGACTCGCGCTTCTACGAGCACGGCGCGATCGACCTCAAGGGCGTCCTGCGCGCGCTGAACCGCAACGCCCAGACGGGTGGCGTCTCCCAGGGCGCCTCCACCCTCACCCAGCAGTATGTGAAGAACGTCTTCGTCGAGGAGGCCGGCGACAACCCCGACAAGGTCGCCCAGGCCACCCAGCAGACGCTCGGCCGCAAGATCCAGGAACTCAAGTTCGCGATCCAGGTCGAGGAAGAGCTGGGCAAGAAGAAGATCCTCGAGAACTACCTCAACATCACCTTCTTCGGGCAGCAGGCGTACGGCATCGAGGCGGCGTCCGAGCGCTACTTCTCCAAGTCGGCCAAGGACCTGAAGCTGGAGGAGGCGGCGATGCTCGCGGGCATCGTCCAGTCCCCCAGCCGCTACGACCCGGTCAATGACACACAGGAAGCGACCAAGCGCCGCAACATCGTGCTGCAGCGCATGGCCGAAGTCCGCGACATCACGCAGGCGGAAGCCGACCGGGCGAAGGCGACCCCGATCGAGCTGAAGGTCAGCAAGCCGAAGAACGGCTGCATCACGGCGGTCAACGGCGCGGGCTTCTTCTGCGACTACGTACGCGAGGTGTTCCTCTCCGACCCGATCTTCGGAAAGACCAAGGAGGCCCGGGCCAAGGTCTGGAACCAGGGCGGTCTGACGATCAAGACGACGCTGGACCCGCAGGCACAGCAGTCGGCGCAGGAATCGATCAAGAAACACGTCTACCAGACGGACAATGTCGCCACCGCGATAACGATGGTCCAGCCCGGCACCGGCAAGATCATGGCGATGGGCCAGTCCAGGCCGTACGGCTTCGGCAAGACCGAGACCCAGATAAACTATTCGGTCAACCAGGGCATGGGCGGCTCGAACTACGGCTTCCCGGTCGGCTCGACCTTCAAGCCCTTCGTCGCGTCAGCGGCCCTGGAGCAGGGCAAGCCGCCGACGCAGGTGTATCCGGCGCCCTTCCAGATGCCCTACCCGTCGTCGATCCCGACCTGCAGCGGGAAGCCTTGGGTCAACATCGGCAACCAGCGCCTGCAGAACGAGAACAAGGCCGAGGTCGGTCCGTACGCCCTCAAGGAAGCGATGGCGAAGTCGGTCAACACCTACTTCGTGCAGATGATCGGCGAGATCGGTCTGTGCCCGGTCATGGAAATGACCCAGAAGCTCGGTGTGGTGCAGGGCAACGGCAAGGAGCTTCCCGAGGAGCCCTCCCCGCTCACTCTGGGCTCCACCGGCATCTCGCCGCTGACCATGGCCAACGCGTACGCGACCTTCGCCAACCGCGGCACGTACTGCACCCCGACCGCCATCGAGTCCATCAGCACGGCCGACGGCAAGAGCCTCGAGGTGCCGAGTTCCACCTGCGGCAAGGCCATGAGCGAGCGGACGGCCGACACCATAAACACGCTGCTGCGCGGAGTGGTCGACTCCGGTACGGGTCAGCAGGCCGGTCTCCAGAGCCGTGACAACGCGGGCAAGACCGGTACGACGGACGCCCGGAGGAACGCCTGGTTCGTCGGCTACACCCCGAACCTGTCCGGGGCCGTCTGGGTCGGCAGCCCCAGCCAGCAGGTACAGATGGTGAACATCACCATCGGCGGTCAGTACCACGCCAAGGTGTTCGGCGGGCAAGTCCCCGGACCGATCTGGAAGGACGCGATGACCGGGGCCCTGGCCGGGCAGCCCGCTCCTGCGTTCAACGGCGTCGTGATACCGGACGCCCCGAAGAAGAACGACAAGGGAAAGCCGGGCGCCAAGCCCGGCGACAACCGCGGTCAGGGCAACGGCGGGCAGCAACCGTGGCCCGGGATCTCGATCCCGCCGGACCTGATCGGCGGCGGGAACAACCGCGGTCAGGGAAACGGCGGCGGCGGCAACCGGCCGTAGGGCGGGCCGCGCGCGGAGGATCACGATGAGGGGGACCCGGCCGGTGGCCGGGTCCCCCTCATCTCGTAACCTCCGTCAGCCCGCGAGGAGCTGCTTCACCGCGGCGGCCACCCGGCCGCCCTCGGCGCGCCCCGCCACCTTCGGGTTCACGATCTTCATGACGGCGCCCATGGCGCGCGGGCCCTCGGCGCCCGCGGCCTTCGCCTCCTCGACGGCCTGCGCGACGATCGCGCCGAGCTCGTCGTCGCTCAGCTGCTGCGGCAGATACGCGTCGAGCAGCACGCCCTCCGCCTGCTCTCGCTCGGCCTGCTCGGGGCGGCCACCCTGGGCGAAGGCCTCCGCGGCCTCGCGACGCTTCTTCGCCTCCTTGGCGATCACCTTCTGCACCTCGTCGTCGGAGAGCTCGCGGGCCGTCTTGCCCGAGACCTCCTCCTTGGTGATCGCGGCGAGGGTCAGCCGGAGCGTGGAGGAGCGCAGTTCGTCGCGCGCCCTGATCGCCTCGGTGAGGTCTTCCTGCAGCTTGGACTTGAGCGTGGTCATGGGGCCAAGTGTGGCAGGTGCGGCGATTTCCTTGCGCGCGCATTTCCCCGGGAGAGCCGTGGAAGGGCATGCTCCGCGTACGGCTGACCATACGTTCGTAATAGGGCGGACACATTGCGCTCGCCTGATGGAGATGCCGGCGTCGCCTTTAGGACACCGCCCGTTGACAGTCTGCCCAGATGCTGGCCGTCCCCGTCCCCCTCGACACCCGCCGCTGCCAACTCCTGGGGCTGCTGGGCTCGGCAGCGCTCGCCGCGGGCGGCGTGACCGCGGGTGCGCTGCCCGTACGGGATGCGCTCGCCCCCGAGTCCGGCCGGGCCGCGCTCGGTCTGGTCGCCGCGTACTTCGGACTCGTACTGCTGGTCGCTGCCTGGGCGCTGCTCGGGCGGGCGGTGCGCGGTCCCGAGCCGCCGGGCCTCCGCACCCTGCTGCTCACGCTCGTGCTGTGGGCCGCGCCGCTGCTGCTGGCGCCGCCGTTGTTCAGCCGGGACGTGTACAGCTATCTCGCGCAGGGGGCAATGGTCGACGCGCAGATCGATGTGTACGCCAACGGGCCCTCCCGGCTGGGCGGTCCGCTGAACGCCGAGGTGGCGCCGCTGTGGCAGCACACCCCGGCTCCGTACGGACCGCTCTTCCTCGCCTGCGCGACCGCGATAACCGACGTCTCCCGTACCGAGGTGTTCACCGGAGTGCTCGGCATGCGGCTGGTCGCGCTGCTCGGGGTTGCCGTGATGGTCCTCTGTCTGCCCAGGCTGGCCCGGCACTGCGGGGCTGACCCGGCCACCGCGCTCTGGCTCGGGGCACTCAACCCGCTGGTGCTACTGCATCTCGTCGGCGGGGCGCACAATGACGCGATCATGCTCGGACTGCTGGGCGCGGGGCTGGTGGCGGCGCTGGGCCGGTGGCCGATCCTGGCCGTTGTACTGGTCACTCTCGCCACCCTGGTGAAGGCCCCGGCCGCGCTGGGGCTGCTGGTCATCGCCCTGCTCTGGGGCCGGCAGCTCGCGGGCCGTACCCCTCGGTTGAAGGCCCCGCGCGTGAAGGCCGCGCTGGCCGTGCTCGGAGTCTGCGCAGCGACGACGGCGGTAACAACGGCCGTTACGGGTACCGGATACGGATGGATAGGCGCCCTCGACACCCCGGTCTCGCCGCAGAACTGGTCGATCACCTCGTCACTCGGCCGGATGACGAGCGCACTGCTGGAGAGCGCGGGCAGCGGCCTGGCCCAATTCGCTGCCCCTGCCTGGCACTTGGCTGGGCTGGCCGCCACCGCGCTGGCTATACTGATCGCCTGGCGGCGCCATCTGCCGCGCCCGGTGTACGCACTCGGGCTGAGTCTGACCGCGGTGGCCGTCCTCGGACCTGCGATACGGCCCTGGTACATGCTGTGGGGCCTCTTCCTGATTGCCGCAGCCGGGCCCGACCGACCGGTGCGCCGGGCGATCGCCGCGGCGAGCGCCGTACTGGCCCTGGCCGTACTGCCCAGTGGCTTCGCACCGGAGGGGCCGCAGGTGGCGCTGGCGACCTTCGGCGGAATCCTCGCGGTGCTCGCACTGTGGTGCACGCACCGCATCGCGGAACGGGCCTCGTCCCGCGCCGGGGCCGAACCGCTGGGGAGCGCCGCGTGAAATCTGGAGTGTCGCGTGAATCTGGAGCGCCGCATGAAGGAGAGTCCCGTATGAGGGGGTGCCCCGCATGAAGGGGAGCATGACCTTGCCGACGAGCCCGCGCGGGCGGCTCCTCCTGGTAATGGGTCTCGCGGCGGCCGTCGGGCTCTTCCTCGCGACGGTTCCGCTCCACCGGGGCTGGTTCGACCTCGGCGTCTACTACGGAGCCGTCGACAGCTGGAAGCACGGCGGGAGGATCTACGACTATCTGGTGCCCGGGACGCACTACGGCTTCACCTATCCACCGTTCGCCGCCCTGTGCATGCTTCCGATGACCCTGGTCGACTGGCACAGTGCCATCGCGATCAGCACGCTGCTCAATCTCGCGGCGGCGGGCGCGATCCTGTACTGGACGGTCGACGCCGCCGTCCGCAGGCAAGGCTGGTGCCGGTGGTTCGCCTTCGCCGTGGCGGGCTGTCTCTTCCTCCTGCTGGAGCCGGTCCGCGACACCTTCAGCTTCGGCCAGGTCAATCTGCTGCTGCTGGCGCTCGTACTCGCCGACGCCAGGCTGCTGTCCACGGGCCGCGAGCGGTTCGCGGGCCTCGGCATCGGCCTCGCCGCCGCGATCAAGCTCACCCCCGCCATCTTCATCTGCTATCTGCTTCTCACCCGGCGCTGGCGTGCCGCCGCCACGGCCTCGGGCGTCGCGATCACCGCGACGCTGCTGGCTCTGTGGCTGGCGCCCGGCGCGTCCCGCGTCTACTGGACCGAGGCGATGTGGAACACGGACCGCGTCGGCTCGCTCGCGTATGTCTCCAACCAGTCCTGGCAGGGCGTCCTGGCCCGACTCACGGAACCCGGCGCTCCCAGCCGCCTGGTGTGGGCGGTCGGCGTGATCGTGCTCCTGTGCGTCTGGGCGTGGCGGGCGCGGCGCGCGGCCGCCGCGGGCGACGAGATGGCGGGCTTCGCGCTGACCGGCCTCACTGCCTGTCTCATCAGCCCGGTCACCTGGGTGCACCACCTGGTCTGGTTGTTCCCGGCCCTAGCCGTACTCATCGACGCGGGCCTGCGCCACGGGAAGGACGACCCGAGGCGACGGCGGCTGCTGAGGTGGGCCGTGGCGATCTATGTGGTGCTGTGCAGCAGCGTCGTATGGCTGTGGAGCTGGGATGCCACTGGTGTCGACGGCTTCCTCGGCAGCAATACGTACGTCTGGATCTCGCTCGGCCTGCTGCTCGCGCTCCCGCTGCGGGAAGGCGCGCCCGCGGTGGCCTCCCAGCCCCTCCCCCAGCCTGCGGGGTCTGCAACGATGGGCGCATGCGCGCACGCTACGGAGTACCCCTGGGAATCACGGCAGTCGGCGCGGCCGGCCTCGCCTACGCCGCCGGCTTCGAGGCCCGCTCCTTCCGCCTCCGACGGCTGACAGTTCCGGTGCTGCCGCGGGGGATGCGGCCGCTGCGAGTACTCCAGGTCTCCGACATCCACATGGTGAGCGGCCAGCGCAAGAAGCGCGCCTGGCTCCAGTCGCTCGCGGGCCTGCGCCCGGACTTCGTGGTCAACACCGGCGACAACCTGTCCGACCCGGAGGCCGTGCCGGAGGTCCTGGACGCGCTCGGCCCGCTGCTCGAATACCCCGGCGTGTACGTCTTCGGCTCCAACGACTACTACGGCCCCCAGCTCCGTAACCCCGCCCGCTATCTCTTCGAGAAGGCCCAGGGCCGGCACGGCCTGAATGGCAACGCCCCGGCCGTCGGCGTGATCCACAACCCGTGGGAGGGGCTGCGCGACGCCTTCGACGCGGCGGGCTGGGTGGGCCTGAACAACGCCCGCGGCCACCTGAAGCTGGACGGCTACGAACTCGCCTTCACCGGCCTCGACGACCCCCACATCAAGCGCGACCGCTACGACCGCGTGGCAGGCGGCCCACAAACGGGCGCCGACCTGTCACTGGCCGTCGTCCACGCCCCGTATCTGCGGACGCTCGACGCCTTCACGGCGGACGGCTACCCCCTGATCCTGGCGGGCCACACCCACGGCGGCCAGCTGTGCATCCCCTTCTACGGGGCGCTGGTCACAAACTGCGACCTGGACACGGCCCGCGTGAAGGGACTGTCCACCCACCGGTCCGGCGGAAACGTCTCGTACCTGCACGTCTCGGCGGGCTGCGGCACGAACCGCTACACCCCGGTGCGGTTCGCGTGCCCGCCGGAGGCGACGCTGCTGACGCTGACGGCGCGGGACTGAGGGCGGGGCGGGACTGGGGGGATGGGGCGCTTGGGAGGGCGCCGGATGGGGCGCGGAAACCGGATTTCGCCTGCGGGCGCGGGTGGGCTAAAGTAATCGATGTCGCCGCGACGCTGGTGACATCGGGGTGTAGCGCAGCTTGGCAGCGCGCTTCGTTCGGGACGAAGAGGTCGTGGGTTCAAATCCCGCCACCCCGACAGCTGAAAAACCAGGTCAGGGGCCTGATCCGCATAGCGGGTCGGGCCCCTGAGTGGTTCCGGGGGCCATTTGGGAGCCGACTTCGAAACCCGGCTCCCCGGCGGCTCCTCAGGTGGATGCGGGAGACCTGAGTTCATGGGCTGGCGCGGGGCTCGCTCTGGGAGCCGCCGCTTTCGCCCGCGCAGGAGGCCCTGGATGACGCGCGCCAGGCTCGGGACGAGGCGGCCACTCCGGTCTTCCGGGCGAGCGATCAGCAGTGGATCTGGGGCGACGTCCAGGAACACTTCGTCACCGCGACCATCACGGTGGAGCAAGGGCGGCCCCTATCCAGCCTCACCCTACGGATCGACGGCCCGACGTCCGCTGGCTGGCACCGAACACTGGCAGCCATGAATCGGAGGGACGCGAGAAGCGCTTCACCTCCGTGGCTCCTGGGAAGCGAATCGACCTCATCGCGCAGATGGAGCACCAGGGGCCCTCGCACGAACTGGAGCTGACCCTGGAGTGTGTCGAGGACGTGGGCACGAGAGGCGTTGGACCGTACGCCGCATCATCACCGCAAGCGAGGCGCCGCAACCGGATCGCGTGCAGCCGGCGTGGAGAGGCCGTCGCTGGGGGACAACAGTGGCGGGCGGGAACGATCCATATGCACAGGAACTCGCGCGGCAGGCCAGGGACCGGGAGAAGGCCCGGAAGGCCGCCGAGGCCGAGGCCAAGCGGAAGGCTCGCGAGAAGAAACTCGCGCACGAAGCGGCCCGCGCCCAGGAAGCTGTCGACCGCACCAGCGTGGCCGAGCACGATGCCGAGCAACTGTCCAAGCTGCTGCGCACAGCTGCACTGGATGGACATCCGCTGACGTTCGATCGGCTGAGGCAGGAATTCGTTGCCTCCCTGTTCGTTCCGCCCAAGGGACGGACGAAAGCTGCGCCCTTACCTCGCTGGGAGGAGTACGAGCCGGAGGTACCCCGAGCGCTGCTCGGCGCTCTCGGTTTTGGACGCCGCGGATACGACGCCGAGGTCGAAACCGCCCGCAAGCGGTTCGACAGAGCCCTGAGGGACCATGCGCGCGACGAGAAGAAACGCGTCGAGAAACTGGAGAAGGCACGCGCCCAACACGAGGAACGCAGCCAGGAAGAGGCCGCCCGGGTCGAGGCGTGGAACACCGATCTCGAACATCGCCGTAACGCCTACCGGGACAGGGACGTCGAGACTGTCGAGTGGTTCGTCGACCAGGTCTTGGCCGCCTCCGTGTACCCGCACGGTTTCCCGAAGACCCATCAGGTCTCGTATCAGGCGGACACCGGTGATCTACTGGTTGAGATCGACCTGCCGCTGGAGGACGTGGTCCCCGCAGCCCGCGACTACCGGTATGTGAAGACGCGCGACGAAATCACGCCCGTTCCGCGCCCTGAGAAAGAGCGCAAGGAGCTGTACGCGTCAGTCCTGGCGCAGACCGCTTTGCGCACGGTGCACGAGCTCCTTGCCTCCGACACCGAAGGCGTGGTCCAGTCCATCGCCCTGAACCGACATGTTGCCACCATCGACCGCGCCACCGGACGTGAAGTCCATCCGTGCCTGATCACGCTCCAGGCGGATCGGGACGAGTTCAGTCAGCTGGTTCTGACACAGGTGGACCCGCGGGCCTGTCTGAAACGGCTGCGGTCACTGATCTCACCGAACCCGTACGAGCTGGAACCAGTGCGCCCGCTGGTCACGTTCGACCTGTCCAAGTTCCGCCTCATGGACAGCCTGGACGTCGTGGCGGGCCTGGACAGCCGGCCGGTACTGATGGACCTGACACCCACGGAGTTCGAGCACCTCATCCGGCAACTGTTCGAGGCCATCGGCCTGGACAGCGTGAACACCCAGCCGTCGAAGGACGAGGGCGTGGACGCGGTCGCGATGAACACCGCCCCCATCATGAAGGGGCTGTGCATCATCCAGGCCAAACGGACCAAGAACGTGGTGCCGTTCGAGACCGTCTCCGCACTCGCCGGCGTCGTGGAACACAAGCGGGCAGCCAAAGGCATCCTGGTGACGACCTCCTGGTTCGGCCGGGCCGGCGAGGCGTTCGCCAACGAGCACGGGCGGCTCGAACTCCTCGACGGAGCCAACCTGGTGCACCTGTTCAAGGAGCACATGAACCTTGACGTCATTCCCGGTGCGGTACCGCCGAAGCGGCGCCCTCGGTAGATGGCGTGCCCTGGGACCAGGGCACGCCACTTTTAGACCATCCCCGCGTCCGGCCTCATGTTGCATTTCAGCAGCGGTTGACGGTCGGGGACCATGCGGATGTTCACGACATTTGGCGGCAGGCACTTCTGATGGCGCGGTGTCAGAGCCCGAGACCCGGTTCGCTCCCTAACCTCGATCTTGCATGACGGTCCGTCGGCCGATCGGGCACGGTATGCCCGCAGGAACGAAGTTGAGCGGACCATCAACGCGCTCAAGGTCTCCCGCGCCGTGGCGACTCGCTACGACAAGAGAGCGTCCGTTTTCCACGGGCACGGTCACCCTCGCTGCGATCCGGCTCTCGTTGACGTCCCCTCGGGCACTCCGGCTTTCCGGAGGGTCAGGGCGATCGGACGTCCTCCGCTGTGCTGGCGAAGTGCCGTGGAGCGGCGCCGCTTCAGGGTACGTCGTCGGCGGCGGCGTCGCAGGTGTCGTCGCCCGCGGTGTCCTTGATGCGGATGAGCAACTTGTGCAGCACGTCGATCTCGTTCGCGTCCAGGGCGGCGAACAGTTCGGCCTCGACGGACGCGATGCTGGCGTAGACGTCCGTCACGAGCTGCGTTCCGCGCGGTGAGATCTCCACGATGTGCCGGCGGCGGTCGACGGGGTCGCGGCGCCGCTCGGCCAGCCCGGCGTTTTCCAGGTCGTTGAGCATCGCGACCAGCACGCTCGGATCCACACCGAGGGTCTGCACCAGGGCTTGCTGGCCGGTCGCTCCCTGGTCGGCCAGCACCATGAGCACGTGCGCGTGGTTGTTCTTGAGGCCGTGCGCCCGCAGCGCCTCTCGTATGCGCATGCCGGCGATCCGGCCCGCGAAAGCCAGTGCCAGTCCGGGCCGCTCGTCCATCACGGAACAGATGCTACCAGACACCAAACAATTAAATATCCGAGATACTTGAGGAACTTAAACTATCTGCTAGCCTCAACGGTGAATCGTTGTTGATCACCTGGAGTACACATGTCTCTCGCCTACGGCATCGCCGGGATAGTGCTGGCCCTGATGCTGCTGACCTCGGCGTACACCAAGCTCACCCGCAATCAGCAGGTCGTCGACGGCCTCACCGGCCTCGGCGTGCCACTGGGCATGTTCCCGTTCCTGGCCTGCTGCGAGATCGCCGGTGCGGTCGGCTTGGTGATCGGCATCTGGTGGGCGCCACTGGGCATCGCGGCCGCCATCGGCCTGGTGCTCTACTTCGTCGGCGCGGTCGGCACCCACCTGCGCAAGAGCGATTACAAGGGCATGCCCAGCCCTGCCGTATTGCTTCTTGCCTCGACTGCCGTGCTGGTCCTGCGCATTCTCTCGGCCTGAGCCGGCGAACCGCAGACACCGCTGTCCCCACCCATCGTGTTGACCACCACCACACACCCGTCAAAGGAGGGGCGAGGGCCTTCTCCTCATCGAGGTACAGGACGGCTCGGTCAACCCACCGATCCTGCACCACGGTTCGGCAGACAGCGCCGAGAGCGGGCGCGGCCTGGGCCTGTCGCCAGCCCCGCCATCACCCAGGCCCGTTGCCTCCCGCTGACCCATGCATCCGCCGTCGCCGGAAGGGACAAAGCATGACCGTAGAGACCGTGTCCACGGCGGCCGGCGCCAGCACGACCGGTGATCCTTCTGCGTCGAGCGCGTCCGGGCCGCCGCGCGTCATTGTTGCCCTGCACGATGGCTTCTACGGAGCCAGTTCCGGCACCGGCTTCAGCAACCGGGCCTTTCTGACAGCCCTGAGGTAAGTTACTGCCGCCCGGTCAACTCGTCGTGCTTCCGGCTCACGTACCTGAGGGCGACCCTCACCGGGACCATCGGTGGAACGCCCAGACGAGGAAGACGCTGCACGCCGCCGGGGCCAGGGTCGTGCCCATTCCCAATGGCCACGCGCTCACCGACTCCGTACGCGGCTGCGAAACCCTCTGCCGGCTGGTCGCCCAGGTGGCAGCCCAGTCAGGCCGCTGCCTGCTGATCGGCCTCGATGTGCCTTTCCTGGGCCTGGCTCCACATGTGCCTGATGAGATGGACCTTCTTCTGGTCCCACGCTCCACCGCCGTCCTGGCCTGTCCCGAGGACCGGGCCAGGAGCCGCTGGGAGCGGGCGGGGTTGAGGTCAGCTGCCGCCAAGGGCAGCAGGATCGCGGCGATCTCCCACCACATGCGGCGGCATCTACGCCAGGTCTACGGCGTTCCCGCACGAGCGCTCCTCGACCTGACCAACGGGTTGTTGCTGGAGGAGGAGACTGCCCAGCCGTCGGCCCAACTGCCACTGCCCGCACGCGCGAGGGCCGGATTTCTCCTCGCCATGGGCCGCGCTGTAGGCGTCTGCCTGTGACGCGGTGCTGGTGGAGGCCAGCACCAGGCACGTGCAGCGGCGAAGCGGAGCCGCCCACTGTGGTCGAGCGCAACACCGCCAGTCGGCCTGAGGTCTTCTCCGCGTCGAGCAGGACCCTCATCACGCTGCCGTTGAGCCACTCCAATTGTTGGTAATCTGCGTCCTGGGCGTTCTCAGGTCGCCGCCCGGCTGTCGCTCGTCGTCGAGCGGGACGCTATGTGCGTTGCCACGATCGATCCGTGGAGGCTTCTGCTCACCGACGGGATCTCCGAAGGGCTTCCGGCAGACGGCTTCGCCCTTGCCGCCTACAACGAGTATCTGGTCGCTGACGTGCACAAGTTGGCGACCTTGGCTCGGTCCCGGTGCGTCGTGGGCATCCTGGGCGAGAGCACGGGCGGGGACCTGAGGGTCAGTCACCGCTTCCGGCCGGTTCTGAGCACTGTCGACGCACGGCACGAGATACGCGGCGCCTTCGTCGTCGACGGCCAGTGCTGGGGCGAGGGACACCGACCGCTTCAGCTCCTGACGGGCACCTGGTCGGGGTAGAACCCGAGCCGCGCCAGCGGCTCCAACAGCTCCTGTTCCTCGTACGCGAGGTGCGAGAGGAGGGCGTCGGTCAGGTAATCGATCGCACCTTGGATGGCGTCGTAGTTCTCCGGTCCTGTCATGTGCTGGACGAGAGCCCGGTCGACCTCCTGGACCGCGTCATGAATAACCAGGTGCTCCTCGGTCAACCGGTCGATCACCGGTTTGAGCTGCGGTTCGCGGCGCGCCAGGTGCGGAAACACGGAGGCGTCTTCGACGCCGTGATGCTGCGTCACGGCGTTGCAGTGGCGGGCGCAGAACGCGCCCAGCGTCCAGTCGTTCTGGCGCAGCACCATCTCGTTGAGCGCCGCTCTGGCGCCCTCGGCCCGCATCGCCCCGTCGCGTACCTGCCGCACGATGTCCCGTAGGTCCGACAGCTCGCCCCGGAGCATGTCGTGCACATTGATCAGCTGCTTCGAGGCGCGGCGTCCCTGGTCTGTGTAGCTCACCTCCGGGCCCGAGCGGTCCCGCCGCGGCCGCGTCGAATCGTCCCAGGGGGCCCGGTCGCTGAGGCGGATCACTTCGTCCGGCGTCGGCGTCGCCCCCAACCGCTCGTCCTCGGTCTCGCCGGGTGCCGCTGCCGCCTTTGCCGGCGCGCTGATGCCGACCGCGGCCGCTCCGACCGGTGCAGGCGGAGCGCCCGGCCCGCGCAGCCGCGCCTCCTCGACAGCCTCTCGGACGCGGGGCGCAACCTCGGAAGCGAAGTCCTCCATCGAGCGTGGATCGTTTACGGTCACGATGAAGGTCCCGACCCCGTCTTCCAGCGCGAGCCTGGCGAGCTCCGCGGCCGTCTCGCGCGCGGGCGCGTCGACTGCTCCCAGGTTCAGGAGCCGCCGGATCGCGTGGGGTTCGCGCCCGGCTCCGGCAGCCGCCGCGTCGATCACGGCGTTGCCGACGGCGAGGTCGCCGGGTTTGAGCCCGGCGGTGGTGGGCCACCACCCGTCCGCGAGCCGGCCGACCAGCCTCAGCATCCGGGGCTTGAACGCGCCGACCCAGATGCTGATGTCGTGCACCGGCGCCGGCCCGCGGAAGGCGCCTGCCAGCCGGTAGTGCTTGCCCTCGAACCGCACGCCGCCCTGCTCACCGGCGTCCCACAGCTCGCGGATCACGTGGATGCCTTCCTCGAGAGCCTCCACACTGTCGCCCGGATCGAGGCGCCGGCCGCCCATCGCCTCGATCGCGTCCCAGGCGATGCCCGCACCGATGCCGAGCTCGGCGCGTCCGTGGCTCAGAATGTCGAGGCTCGCGGCAGCCTGCGCCAACACAGCCGGTGGCCGCAGCGGCAGGCTCAGCACGTTGGCCGACAGTCGCACGCGACCGGTCCGCGCGGCCACGAAGGACATCAGGGTCCAGGCGTCCAGAGAGCGTGGCGAGTAGGGATGGTCCGTGAAGGAGACGAGGTCGTACCCCACCTCTTCGGCGAGCGCCGACAGGGCTACCACCTGGTCCGCGGAACGGGCGGCCGGCTCGACGAAGACGCCGAACTCGAGGTCGTGCCCGTAATCACCCATGCCAGCCACTTCGCTTCCCTTTCATGGACGGACTCTCGACGACTCTGCGGCAGGCGTCGTGATCACGTTGATCGCCGCACAGGTGCCGATCCTGCTCCGAATGGAGCACCGGCCCGCGGGCGGGCACCCGGCGCTGCATGACGGTGGCGTTGTCCACGGCAGCACTTTCCTTCTCGTCCTTCTCGGAAGACCAAAGCGGGGAAAGCAGATCCAGGACCCCGAGTTCCGCCCGGGTGGGGGCGAGTCCCGGTAGATGAATCCGATCTTCATCAGTCATTTGGCGGCCAGGGTGCGGCCGGCGTGGCGGGCTGCGTCCAGGGCCTCGGTGTGCCGTTGGGCGGCCAGGTCCTTGAGGCCTGCCATGGCGGGGTTGGTGGCGGCGAAGGTGAGTTCGCGTTCGATGACGGTGAGGTCGCCCTGAAACAGGTCGCCGAGGATGCGCCGGAGGTAGGGGGTGGAGTGGTCCCAGCCCTCGCGGGGGGTGCCAGGTCCGTAGCCGCCCCCGCGGACGGTGACCAGCACGGTGGGCTTGTCCTTCAGCAGGCCGTCGGAAGCCGGTCCGGCTCCGGCCACGACGAGGTCCACCCAGGTCTTGAAGTGCTGGGAGACGCCGAAGTTGTAGAGCGGCACCGCCAGCAGGACGGCATCCGCGTCGGTCAGCTCCGACGCGAGATCGGCGGCCAGGGCGAGGGCGTCGAGGTGGGCCGGGGTGCGCTCGCCTTCGGGCGTGAAGCGGGCGGCGGTCGCGATTATCCAGGCATCGGCCGGCAGCGGATCGGTGCCCAGGTGGCGGCGGACGACCGGCTCACCGGCGCGGGCGGCGGACCATTCGGCTTCCAGCACGTCGGCGATCTCGGCGCTGGTCGAGGTGGCGGGCAAGATGCTGGCGTCCAGACGGAACAGGCTCATCAGTGTCTCCAAGTCAGTGCGTTGCGGCCCGGGGAGGGCCCCGTGGCGTGTCGGCGGTGTCGCCGCACGCCAGCATAAACGGACTATACCCCGCTTGCTATTACTGCCGGTAGAGTGAGTCCTGTGGATCGACCCGTCTTGCCCTTGGTGGGAGCGCCGCGCGTCGAGCGTGCCGACGCCGTACGCAACCGGCTGCATCTACTGGCCACGGCCCGCGAGATGCTCGCCGAGCAGGGCGCGGACAAACTGACCATGGACGGGTTGGCCGAACGGGCGGGCCTGGGCAAGGGGACGGTGTTCCGTCGGTTCGGCACCCGCGCGGGGATCTTCGAGGCGCTGATGGAAGACGAGGAGCGGGCCTTCCAGAAGCAGGTGCTGTCCGGGCCGCCGCCGCTGGGCCCGGGCGCTGAGCCGCTGGACCGCCTGATCGCCTACGGCCGGGCCCGAATCGCCTTCATGATCGAACACCGCGAGATCACCCGCGCCGGGCTGGACGGCAGACAACCCGTACCAACCGGATCAAAGACGGCCCTCTCCCGGATGCACATCCGCATGCTGCTGGGGCAGATCCACCTCGGCGCCGCCGACCTCGACGTCCTGGCCGTCCAGCTCTCCGCCGCCCTGGACGGCCCCCTCCTGCTCTACCTGTCGGCGTCCGACCTCACCGAAGCCGCCCTCCAGACCGAGGAGCGGACCGCACAGGGCTGGCAGGACCTCGTACAGCGCGTCTGCCGACCTTGATCAACAAGTCCGAACGACCCGACCCCCCAGCCTTCGCGTTTCATTCCGGGTCGGCTGATCCGCGGTGATCTTCGCGGGGGTGCTGTCTGCTGCGTTCGGGCGGATGCGCATGACGAGGACCCGGCGCGCGGCCGGCGACCGTACCGCGGCTGCTGGAGCGGGCCACCGAGGACCAGGTAGACGCGGTAGTCATCAGCCACGGACATCCCGGGCGCAGGGCGGCAACCATTGCGAAGTCGCGCCCGTCGCGGATCCGCCGCGCGGCGTCGTTCAGGTGACTCACATGCCCTGTGCCCCTGCTGCGTTCGTGCTCAACGTCGTGGTGACGGTGGTCCTCAACTTCGCTCTCCGGGCGTTCAAGGCCCCGGACGGCGACCACCAGTTGAGGGATCGGCCACCAAACACCCCGGCCCGGCACTTCTGCGCCGGGCCGGTCTTCATACATCGCATGTCAAGCAGCCGCTCGGTCGCCGATCGAGTCCAGAGCAGCGGTCACCGTCCCTTCAAGAGCCGCGGCGTCGGCCCCGGCGCGGGAACGCAGGTTCACGCCATAAGCCAGCAAGGCGAGCAGATCAGCCGCGGCGTCCGGGGCGGAAACCGGAGCAAGCTGCCCCAATTCCTCCGCCGTGACAAGAGCCGCGTACAGCGCATCCCGCAGCCCCTGGTGATGCTGGTCAAGGATGGCGCGGACCTCGGTGTCGCTGTTCTCGGCCCCGGCATGCGCGTTGGAGACCATGCACCCCCAGCCCGCGTACTCCCCCGAGCACCGCGCCTTGATCAGCCCGTCGAAGAACTCGGAGATGGCCGGCAGTCCCCGCTCGTCCTCCGCGAGGCGGCGGAACATCGGCCTCGAGCCCTGCTCCAGGTAGCGGCGCAGCGCGGCGAGGTAGAGCTCCCGCTTCCCGCCGAACGTGGCATACAGGCTGGAGCGGTTGAGGCCCGTCGCGGTCACGACGTCCTGGATCCCGGTCGAGGCCACGCCCTGCCGCCAGAACAGCCGCACCACGGTCTCCAGGGTGGCGTCCGGATCGAAGTGCTTGATGTCCGGCATGTTTCACCCCGCCATCTTGAAATAAGGATTCCAAGATACTCCCCGGCCACCGCCCCGCAAAGGAACTGACGAGCACTTCGCGAGGTACGACGCCCACCTGCACAGTGGCGTCCGGATTCGTCCACGTTCCGCCGGACCGCCACCAGGCGCCGCGATCCTGCCCCATGAATCGCATACCAGCCATGTGACCGCTGCCTACGGGTCCCAAGCGTCCCCACTACTCCGCTTCCCCGCCCGCCGCGCAGTCCGCCTCGCCGCTTTCATCCGGACCCTCGCCCTGGCGGATCACCTCCCTCCACGAGCCTCTGACCGATCGACACCTCCGCACGGCTGGCGCGGGGTCACGCATGCCATTATCTTGAAACGATCGTTTCAGGATATGATGTCGGCACTGGTCGCAAGTCCGACTCGCGTCCGACCCCGCCCCCGTCACCAGCCAGGAGGACGAGCGCCATGACCACCCTCAACACCGAACTGCGCACTTTCTACGAAGCCCGCCAGCAGCAGATCCCCGCCGAGATCCGGGAGATCATGCAGCGGGCCGGCCAGCAACTCGCCGACTCCGGCCAGGCCGACCGCGCCTTGACCGTCGGCGCACAGGCCCCCCGCTTCAGCCTGCCCTCGGCGACCGGGCAGACCCTGGCCCTGGACGACCTGCTCGCCGACGGCCCGGTCGTCCTGACCTTCTACCGCGGTGCCTGGTGCCCGTACTGCAACATCGCCCTCCGCTCCCTCCAGCAGCACCACGACGCCATCACCGCCCGCGGCGCCCGCCTGATGGCCGTCTCCCCGCAGATCCCCGACGAGTCCCTCTCGCTCACCGAGAAGCACGAACTTGCCTTCGATGTACTCAGCGACATCGGCTCCGACACCGCCAAGCAGTACGGCCTCGCCTTCGACCTCCCCGACGACCTCGCCGCCATCTACGACAAGCTCGGCTTCGACCTCCAGCGCGTCAACGGCGGCCATCCCCGCACACTCCCGCTCCCCGCCAGCTACGTCATCGACCGCGATGACACCATCCGCTGGGCCTTCGTCCACACCGACTACACCACCCGCGCCGAACCGGCCGACATCCTCGCCGCCCTCGACGCACTTGACTGAACTCCAGACTGAACGCCCGTCAGGCTCGGGCCAGTTCAGCCGCGCCGAACGAGTCGTCCAAGCGGGCGCCAGATGCTCACGCTCGTGAACGTGGCCTGGTAGACGTCGGCGCGGGAGTGTCATGAATTAGGTGTGTACCTCCCCGTAGGAGTCACCTGATGAGTACGACAACGGATCACCTGATCGAGGCCGCTGACGGTGTGTCGCTTG